>JAGRNP010000084.1 GCA_020440705.1 bacterium
TCCTCGGCCTGCTGGGCATCGCGGCGGCGGCCTACGGCTTCTTCGGCATGGAGTCGCGCCTGAACGCCCGCGACACGGCCGGCCTGATCACCGACCCCGACGCCCGCGCCACCGCCTACAGCTGGCAGGGCTGCCGCACCATCGAGACGCTGCGCGACCAGCCCGCCCTGGCCGGCCTGCCCGTGCGCAGCCTGCGCCGGCTCGTGCTCCTGCAGACCCCCGCCGACGCGACCGAGGCCGAAGCGGCGGCCCGTCTCGGCGAGCGCTGGACCCACCCGTCCGAAGTGTACGACGCCCTCGGCGGTCCCGTCGGACCGCGCCTTCTGCTCGGCCCCGGCGCCGAGGTGGCCTGGACCAACGGCCTGACCACCGTCTCGAGCGAAGCCTTCGTGCTGTGCGAGACCGGGACCGGCTTCCGGGTCTGGGGCATGACGCCCAACGCCCTGCTCTACGCCGCCCTGACCGACGTGGCGCGCCGCCAGTTCCCGCGCGCCCGCCAGCATCTGAAGCGCGCCGCCGACCTGAACGACGAGAACATCCTCTTCGTCTCGGACGACGGCCAGCTGGTCGCGCCCCTCGCCGACGCGGTGGCGAACCTGCCCGACTTCCTGGACTGGACCGTCGGCCTGCTCGACCAGGGCGTCTCCCGTCTCGAGGTGGGCGGCCTCCAGGACCTCTTCATCCAGCTGCTGAGCCGCGCCACCGGGCGCCGCCCCGCCGACCTGACGGCCGGCAGCCACCTCGTCGGCCCCCCGCGCGAACCGGCGCCGCGAGGCGCCCCGAAAGGATCCGGACCGTGAACCAGTTGACGTCCCTGCTCGCGACCCCGCTCGGCCCGTGGTCGGTGCTCGACCTGGCCATCGCCCTCGCCTTCATCGTCGCCGGCTTCGTGGCCCGGGCCCTGCTGAACGCCTTCGTCACGCGCCGGCTGCTGACCCTGGCCGCCCGCACCGAGACCCGCGCCGACGACCTCGCCGGCGAGGCCCTCGTCAGCCCCCTCGGCCTGATCCTGCCCGTGGTGGGTCTGTACCTGGCCCTGCGCCGCCTGCTCGGCGTGCAGCCCGCGTGGCTCGACGTCTCCGACCAGGTTTTCCGTGTCGTGAGCATCCTCGTCATCACCTGGACGGCCTTCCGCCTCGTCGACGCCGGCGCCGTGCTGCTGCACGAATTGGCCGCGAAGACCGCCAGCCGCCTCGACGACCAGGTCGTGCCCCTCGTGCGCAAGGCCCTGAAGACCTTCCTCGGCATCCTGGCCTTCATCCTCATCGCCCAGAACCTGGGCTACTCGGTGTCCGGCCTGCTGGCCGGCCTCGGCATCGGCGGCCTGGCCCTGGCCATGGCGGCCAAGGACACGCTGGCCAACCTCTTCGGCTCGATCATGATCCTCGTCGACCGCCCCTTCCACGTGGGCGACTGGGTGACCTTCGACGGCGGCGACGGCGTGGTCGAGGAGATCGGCCTCCGGTCGACACGGGTGCGCACGTTCGCCAAGACCGTCGTCTCGATCCCGAACCAGGCCCTGGCCAACGCGACCGTCGAGAACCACAGCCTGATGCCGAAGCGCCGCATCAAGTTCACCGTCGGCGTGACCTACGACTCCTCCGTCGACGAGATGCGCACCCTCGTGGAGCGCATCGAGGCCTGGCTGCGCGCCAACGAGGAGATCGACCAGGAGTTCATGCTCGTGAAGTTCACCGAGTTCGGGCCCTCGAGCCTCGACATCTTCGTGTACTGCTTCACCAGGACCACCGACTGGACGCGCCACCTCGCCGTGCGGCAGGACGTGAACCTGGCCATCATGGGCCTGGTCGAAGAGATGGGGCTGAGCATCGCCTTCCCGACGCGCACGGTGCACCTGGTGAACGACTCCCGGGCGGCCGCCGCCGAGGCCTAGAACTTTTCGTGGTCCGCGTCGTATACTGCGGGTTCCGCACCGCCGCACCCGTCCACCCGAACCGCTGGGGAGCCGAGATGACCTGGACCCGCCGCGACTTCCTGAAGACCTCCGCCGCCACCGCCGGCGCCCTCGCCGCCGGCCCGGCCCTGGCCGACTTCACCGCGCTCAAGAGCGAGCGCCAGCTGCGGATCCTCATCCTCGGCGGCACCCGCTTCCTCGGACCGGCCACCGTCGACGTGGCGCGCGCCCGCGGCCATCACGTCACCCTGTTCAACCGGGGCGTCTCGAACACGCACCTCTACCCCGACCTGCCCAAGCTCAAGGGCGACCGCTTCGGCGACCTCGCCTCCCTCGCCACCGGCGAGTGGGACGTCTGCATCGACAACAGCGGCTACGTCCCGGGCACCGTCACCGAGGCGGCCGAGCTGCTGCACGGGCGCGTCGGCCAGTACATCTTCATCTCGACGATCTCGGTCTTCGCCGACTTCAGCATCAAGGGCATGGACGAGACGGCCGCCGTCGGCACCCTCACCGACGAGCAGATCGCCGCCGCCCAGGGCATGCGCGACATCACGGCCGAGAACTACGGGCCTCTCAAGGCCCTCTGCGAGCAGGCCAACACCAACGTCTTCGGCGAGAAGGCCTGCAACATTCGGCCGGGCCTCATCGTGGGCCCCATGGACCGCTCGGACCGCTTCACCTACTGGCCCGTGCGCGTGGCCCGCGGCGGCGAGGTGCTCGCCCCCGGCACGCCGGACGACCCGACCCAGCTGATCGACGTGCGCGACCTGGCCGAGTTCATCGTGCTGGCGGCCGAGCGCGGTCTCGGCGGCACCTACAACTGCACCAGCCCGTCGGGCGAGCTCACCATGGGCGAGATGCTCGAAACCTGCCGCCGGGTCTCCGGCAGCGACGCCTCCTTCACCTGGGCCGACGCCGACTTCCTGGCCGCCCAGGAGGTGGCCGCCTGGACCGACATGCCGGTGTGGGTGCCGCTGGAGGGCGAGGAGGCGGGCCATCCGTTCATCGACGTGCGCCGGGCCGTCGGCGCGGGGCTCACCTTCCGGCCCATCTCCGAGACGGTGCGCGGCACCCTCGACTGGTGGGCCACCGTCGAGCAGGAGCGCAAGGACAAGCCCATGCGGGCGGGCGTGACCGCCGAGCGCGAGGCCGAGGTCCTGGCCGCCTGGCACGAGCAGCACGGCTAGGCCGACGCCACCCGCCCCCGGAAGACGCAGAAGGGACCCCGCGGGGTCCCTTCTGCGTTCGTTGCGGGCGGATTACCGTGCGTCTCAGTCGACGCGGCTGATCCGCTCCACGAGCTCGGCCTGGCGGGCGAGCTCCTCGTTGGCCCGGCGGTTGGCCGGCGTCGCCGGCAGCGGGCGCCACGCCGCGCCGGCGTGGGCCAGGGCCCGGGACACCTGCCAGGCGTGTTCGAACTCGGCCCCCTCGAGGTCGTCGAGCGCGTCGATCTGCCCCGGCGACAGGCCCATGCCGGACCAGCCGTCGCGGCCGCGGCCCGCCTCGATGCGCCACCTGCCGGTGGCCGCCAACCGCACCACGGCCCGGACGTCCGCCCCCTGCAGGGACGTGTGTTCGCGCAGCGCCGCCGCGAACGGGCGGGCCGCCTCCGCCTCCGGCACCGCGCCGAGACCCGGGTCGTCGAGGCCGCGCCGCGCCAGTTCCGCCGCCACCGCGCCGTCGATCCGGTAGGTCAGGCCGCGCTGCACCGGCTGGTCGAAGACCGTCTCGAGCGCGAACAGGAGCACCCCCGCCACGGCGCAGGCCGCCACCGGCGTGGCCACCCAGCCCAGGGAGATCTCGCCCAGGATCCGCAGCCGCACCCCGATGCCCTTGAAGAGGCTGAGCCCGACGACGGCCCCGATCACGGCCTGGCTGCTGCTGACCGGCACCAGCGGCAGTGCGGGCAGGCCGCGGGCGAGCAGGAAGTCGCGCAGGCCCTGGCTGGCGAAGACGAAGAGCGTGATGGAGTGGGCCAGCACGATCACCAGCGCCGGCACCGGCGAGACCCGCGCCAGGCCGCTGCCGACGGTGCCCATCACCTGCCGCGAGTAGGTGAAGACGCCGACGGCGATGGCCAGGGCCCCGAGGCCGAAGAGCTGCTGCACGCCCGTGATCGGCAGCCAGCCGAAGAGCGTCACGTCGTGGAACGGGTTGTCCGGCACGAAGACGCCCATGACGTTGGCGATGTTGTTGGCGCCGAGGCTGTACGAGCCGAATGCGCCCACCACGAGCAGGCCCAGGCGCGTGCCGGCGTCCAGGCGCAGCAGGTGGGGCCGGGTCAGGCGCAGGGCCAGGCGCACGAGCACGAACAGCCCGATGGCCACCACACCCGACAGCACCGGGCACACCACCCACACCAGCACGATGTTCGCCAGCGAGCCCGCATCGGTGAGGCTGGCGGTGTAGAGGTTCCAGCCGAGGATGGCGCCGACGATGGCCTGCGAGGTGGAGACCGGCATGCGCAGGCGGGTCATGACGAAGGTGGTCAGGCCCGCGGCCAGGGCCACGGCGAAGGCGCCCCCGAGGGCGTTCACCGCGCCCAGCTTGCCCAGGGTGTGGGCCGCGCCGGCGCCGCTGATCGTCGCACCGAGCACGAGGAAGACCGAGCACACCAGCGCCGCCGTGCGGAAGCGCACCATGCGCGCGCCCACGGCCGTGCCGAACACGTTGGCCGCGTCGTTGGCGCCCAGGGACCAGCCCAGGAAGAGGCCGCTGCTCAGGAAGACGAGGAGTTCCATCGCCGCCTCAGATGTCCCGCTTGATGACCGAGATGGCGAGGCGGTCGGCGACCTCCTCGGCCTTGTCCGAGACCTTCTCCACGTTGTGGGCGAAGTAGCGCAGCTGGGTCTGGTGGGCCAGGTCCAGGTCGGCCGCGAAGATGGCCCGTTTCAGGGCCTCGCTGAGGTGGTCGGCCTCCCGCTCGAAGTGGTGCACCTTGTAGAGGTTGTCCTTCGTCGCCTCGACGTCGCGGAAGAAGGCCCGGGCGCACACGATCACGGCCTCGAGGGCCTCGGCGCTCGCGGCGGTCAGCAGCCGGAAGCCCTCGTGGAACTCGACCGGCACCCGCGGCCGCTCGACGTCGAACTGGTGCAGGCTCGCCTTGGCGGTGTCGATGATGTTGTCCGTGTTCTCGAGCAGGCCCAGCACGTCGCCCCGGTGCTCGGGAATCAGCGAGTGCCGGTAGAGATGCGTCTCGGCCTCCTTGCTCAGCTTGTCGGCCTGGCTCTCGAGGGCGTCGATCCGCGCGATGGCGTGGGCGAAGTCCTCGTCCCGCCCGGCGAGGAACGCCTCGACGCCCATGCGGTACACCAGCCCGCTTTCGCCCACGGTGTCGAGGAAGCCGTCGATCTGGGCCTCGAGGACCCGGCTGGATTTGAAGAGGGGCACGTCGTTCCGTCCTTTCCCGGCTGGCTGCGTGCGCACGCGATCGTAGCCCACCCCCGCGCGCCGGGCTACCAGGATGTGAAGGGATGCGCCGCCAGGTAGGAGTTGTGGTAGCGCGGGTCGCCGGTGACCTCGGCCCCGACCCAGGCCGGCCGTGGCAGCGGCTGGTCGGCCCGCTCCAGCTCGCACTCGGCCAGCACGAGGCCCGCGTTGCCGCCGTCGAAGACGTCGACTTCCCACACGAGATCCCCCACCGGGATCCGGTGCCGTGTCTTGGTCACCACCAGCTCGCCGCACAGCCGCAACATGGCGACGGCGTCGGCGAACGGCACCGCGTACTCGTACTCCTCGCGGACCACGTCGACGGTGCGGCTCTTCACCGTCAGGAAGGCCTCGTCCCGGCCGGCGAGACGCACCCGGACCACGCCCTGCTCCGACCGGCAGAGGTAGCCCTGGCGCAGCGCGAGGCCCGGATGGCCGTCGATGCAGCGCGCGTCGGCGACGAGGAATTTGCGTTCGATCTCCAGGGCCATGCGCATCCTCCGGGGGCGGGTCGCGGTCCGCTGCGCACCATACGCCCGGGACCGGCGCCCGGGCAAGTGAAACGGGCCGGACGTGCGTCCGGCCCGTTCCGTGTCCCTCCGGTTCCGCCGTCAGACCAGGTCGGCCTCCAGCAGTTCCTCCTCCAGCATTCCCGCATCCAGGCCGAGGATCTCGGCCGCGTCGATGAGCACCTTCTCCAGCGCGAGCAGGATGATGGTCTTGCCCTCGGTCTTGCCCATGCCGAGCATGAAGTCCGAGTCGACCGTGCCCCCCACCCGCGGCGGGTCGGAGATGTCGTCGGCCGCGATCTCGCGCACCTCGTTGACGGCCTCGACGACGACGCCGATCTGGTCGCCGCCGAGCTCGACCACGATGGTGCAGGTGCGCTCGGTCTCCTCGGTGGGACTGAGGCCGAACTTCATGCGCAGGTCGATCACCGGGATCACCCGCCCGCGCAGGTTGATGGTGCCCTTGGCGAAGCCGGGCCACATGGGCACGTTGGTGATCTCCATCATCTTCAGGATCTCGACGACCTTGAGGATCTCGATGGCGAACTCGGTGCCGTCGAGCTCGAAGGTCAGGTACTTGCCCGCCCGGTCCCGGCCGGACCCGCCGGCGGTGTTCTGGGCCGTCACGCTGTTCATGCTTTCCTCCTGCCACTATGGCGTCGCGGAGCCGGCGGAGGCGCGCCCCCGCCGGCCCGGTATCAGATCTCGATCAGGCTGTCGTCGTCGAGGGGGATCACCTCGTCCGGCGTGCGTTGGCGACCCGCGGACTTCGGCGGCACGTTGGTCACCCTGGTCTGGAACTGGCCCTGCGACCGGCGCGCGGCCGGTGCCGGCAGGGCCGGCTTGCGGCCCGCCCCCGCCCGCAGGCGGGAAACCAGCCCCGGCCCGCTGCCGCCTGCGGCCTGGCGGCCGTCGGTGGAGCCGACGATGGCCACGAGCTCGCGCACCAGCGCCTGCATCTCGCCGGCCTGGGCCGACATCTCCTCGGCCGCCGACGCCGACTCCTCGGCCCCGGCCGCGTTGGCCTGGGTGACCGCGTCCATCTGGCCGACCGCCGTGTTCACCTCGTTGACGCTGCGCGCCTGCTCCTCGGCCGTGCGCGACAGGTCCTCGATGAGGTCGGAGACCTCGACGATGCCGCCGACGACCTCTTCGAGGATCGCCGACACCTCGCCCGTGGCCTGCACGCCGAGGTCGCTGTTCTGCTTGGCGCCGTCGATCAGGTCGGCCGTGCCCTTGGCCGCCTCGGCGCTGCGCTGGGCCAGGTTCCGCACCTCTTCGGCCACCACCGCGAAGCCCTTGCCGGCGTCGCCCGCCCGGGCGGCCTCGACGGCCGCGTTCAGGGCCAGCAGGTTGGTCTGGAAGGCGATCTCGTCGATGGTCTTGATGATCTTCGCGGTCTCGTCCGACGAGTTCTTGATCTTCTCCATGGCGGTGTTCAGCGCGCCCATGGCCGTCTGGCCCTTTTCGGCGTGGCTCTTCACTTCGGTCGAACGGCCGTTGGCCTGCTTCGAGTTCTCGGCGCTCTGCCGCGCGCCGGACGACATCATCTCCAGCGACGCCGCCGTCTCCTCGAGACTCGAGGCCTGCTCGCTCGCGCCCTCGGCCAACTGCTGGCTCGAAGCCGAGACCTGGCCCGCCGCACTCGCGACCTGCTCACTGCCCGCCTGCATGCCCGCGATGACCCGGTTGATGGGACCGGTGATCGAGCGGGTCAGGAAGATCGACAGCAGCACGCCCACGACCAGGGCCACGATCAGCCCGACCACGGTCACGGTCGACGCCGCGGACAGCTCCTCCGAGGCGTTCGTCGCGATGCCCACCGTCGCCTCCTCGGCCGCCTCCTGCAGCACCTTGCAGGCCGCGATGACCTCGGTCCCCTGCTTGTCGCGCTGGGTGCCGAGGTCCTGGAGGGTCTTCCAGTTGGCGAGGAAGGTCGTCATGCTCTCGCTGTAGCCGTCGGCCGCGCCCTGGATCCTGTCCAGCCGCGCGAGGTCGTCCGCCTGGGTCGTGACCGCCCGCAGCGCGACGATGGCCGCGGCGATGCGCGGGAAGTTGCGCTGGGCGTCCTCCATGATCGCCGGATCCCGCAGGGCCTGCGACTTGAACGCCTTGATCCGCGTGTCGTTGCCCAGGTCGATCACCTCGCTGATGTGGGTGATCTTGGCCAGGCGCGTCTCGAGCTCGCTCGTCTCCGCGTGGGTCTCGATCTCGGACCGGAACTTCTGGTCTTGGCCCTCGACGTAGTCGGCGGACTGCGCCATGTAGACGCCCGCGTTCGCGTCGAGCCCGCCGCGGGCCTTCTCCATGGCCGCAATGGCCGCGACGGTCTCATTAATGAGTTCCTCGTAGTCTGCCTCGGCCTTGCGGATCTCGACCAGCTGCGGCCCGAGCTTCGTCAGGTGCACCGCGCGCTTCTCGAGGTCCTCGGCGGCCGCCAGGGCCTTGTCCAGGGACTTCATCTCTGCCCTGGCCGCGTCGAGGAAGCGGGGCTCTTCGGTGAAGCCGTAGCCGCGCATCTGGTACATGACGCGGTTCGCCGCGCCGCGCACCTGGGCGGAGACGGCGAGTTCGGGCACGTACTCGTCCGACAACTTGGCCGAGCCGATCTGCGCATCGCGCATCTGCCACGCGCCGAAGCCGCCGAGAATGCCACTGATCACGATCAACGCCCCGAAACCGAGCGAGATCTTCTTGCCGAGAGTCATGCTTTTCATCCGTGAGACCTCCGATTTGTCCGCGTTGCTTAGCCGAAAGGACACAACACTTTCGGCGGTCTACGGATTTCCTTAAGCACGAATACGAAAGTTCTCTATCAAAACCGGAATCCGTCCTCTTTGACAAGAAAACACCCGACGAACGCCGGGTGTTTTGGTCGAGATTTGAGCTTTCGTAACAACTTGGCCGGGCGGATCAGCCCTCCTTCAGGGCGTTCACGAGCTCGGTCAGGGCCTTCTTGCCGTCGCCGAACATCATCAGGCAGTTGTCCGCCGCGAAGAGCGGGTTGGGAATTCCCGCGAAGCCGGGGCTCAGCGAGCGCTTGACCACGATCACCGTGCGGGCCTTGTCCACGTCGATGATCGGCATGCCCGCGATGGGGCTCGACGGATCGGTGCGCGCGACCGGATTGACCACGTCGTTCGCCCCGATGACGATGCACACATCGACCTGGGAGATCTCGTTGTTGATGTCGTCCATCTCGCGCAGCTTCTCGTAGGGCACGTCGGCCTCGGCCAGCAGCACGTTCATGTGGCCGGGCATGCGGCCCGCCACCGGGTGGATGCCGTACTCCACCTGCACGCCCCGCGACTCGAGCACGTTGGCCATGTCGCGCACGATGTGCTGCGCCTGCGCCACCGCCAGTCCGTAGCCCGGCACCACCAGCACGCGCTGGGCCGTGTCGAGCATCATGGCCACCTCTTCGGGGCTCGTCGACTTCACCTTGCCGCCGTAGACGTCGTCGGCGCTCGGCCCCTCGGCGCTGGGGCCGAGGGTCGCGAAGAGCACGTTGCCCAGGGAGCGGTTCATGGCCACGCACATGATGCGCGTCAGGATGATGCCCGAGGCGCCCACGAGCGAGCCGGTGATGATCAGCACCTCGTTGTTCAGCACGAAGCCGGTGGCCGCGGCCGCCAGGCCCGAGTAGCTGTTCAGCAGCGAGATGACCACCGGCATGTCGGCGCCGCCGATGGGGATGGTCAGGGTGACGCCGAGGACGCCGGCGATGGCGACCACGATCCAGTAGGCGATCACCGCCGAGGGGTCGACCGTGAGCCAGCCCACGCAGCCCAGGGCCGCCAGACCGAGCACGCCGTTGAACACCTGGATGCCCGGGAAGCCCAGGGAGCCGCCGGGCAGCTTCTCGGCCAGCTTGCCGAAGGCCACCAGCGAACCGGTGAAGGTGAGCGAACCGATCAGGCCGGACAGGCCCGTCGAGATCGTCATCCGGGCGTCGACGGCGCCGGTCGCCCCGAGGAACGCGGCGCCGGCCACCAGCACCGAGGCGCCGCCGCCGAAGCCGTTGAACAGGGCCACCATCTCCGGCATCTGGGTCATCTGCACCCTGACGGCGGCGAAACCGCCGATGGCGGCGCCGACCACCGCACCGACGATGATCCACTTGAAGTCGAGTCCCGTGGCGAGCAGGGCCACCGCCACGGCCAGGAACATGCCCCAGGCGCTGGTCAGGTTGCCCTGCACCGCGGTGCGCGGGTGGGTCAGGCCCTTGATGCCGCGGATGAACAGCACCGAGGCCACGAGGTAGCCGAGATTCACCCAGCCCGTATCGAGGATGTATTCAATCACGCGGCTACCCCTTCTTCCTGAACATCGCGAGCATGCGGTGGGTGACCATGTACCCGCCCACGACGTTGATCATGGCGAAGGCCACCGCGCACGTGCCGAGGATCGTCGCCAGCTTCGGGTTGTCCGTGCGGGTCGAGACCACGGCGCCGACGAGGGTGATGCCGCTGATGGCGTTCGAGCCCGACATCAGGGGCGTGTGCAGGGTGGGCGGCACCTTCGTGATGATCTCGAAGCCGATGAAGACCGCGAGCACGAAGACCGTGACGGAGGTGACGAGAAGTTCCATGTCTAGGCGTCTCCTTCCCCGGCGTCCGGGCCGGCGAGTCCGAGGAGTTCGCGCACCCGCGGGTGCGCGACCTGGCCGTCGCGGCACAGCAGCGTGCCGGCGGTGACCTCGTCCTCCAGGTCGATCTTCAGTTTGCCCTCGTCGAGAAGGGACTTGAGGAACGTCTCGACGTTCTTGGAGAACATCTGGCTGGCGTGGTAGGGCTTGCGCGAGACCAGGTCGGTCGGCCCGAGGATCGTCACGCCGTGGGCGACGACCTCTTCGTCGGCCCGCGTCAGCTCGCAGTTGCCGCCCCGCTCGGCGGCCAGGTCGACGATGACCGACCCCGGCGCCATGGCCGCGACCATGGGCGCGGTCACGAGCACGGGCGATTTGCGGCCGGGGATCGCGGCGGTGGTGATCACCACGTCGTTGCGCGCCACCACGGCCTGCATCTGCTCCTGCTGGCGGCGGATGAACTCGGCGCTCTGTTCCTTCGCGTAGCCGCCCTTGTCCTCGGCGCCCTCGGTCTCGAGCTCGAACTCGACGAACTTCGCGCCCACGGAGATCACCTGGTCGCGCACGGCCGGACGCACGTCGTACGCCTCGACCACCGCGCCGAGCCGCTTGGCCGTGGCGATGGCCTGCAGTCCCGCGACCCCCACGCCGACCACGAAGACCTTCGCCGGCGCGAGGGTGCCGGCCGCCGTCATCAGCATCGGGAAGAGGCGGGGCAGCCGCGCGGCGCCCTCGAGCACGGCCTGGTAGCCGGCGACGGTGGCCATGGAGCTGAGCACGTCCATGCTCTGGGCGCGGGTGATGCGCGGCACCAGTTCGAGGGAGAAGGCGGTCAGGCCCTTGTCGGCCATGGCCCGCGTCCCCGCGGGGTTGCCGAGGGGATCCTGCATGCCCACGACCACCTGGCCCGGACGCAGCGCGTCCAGACCGGCTTCGGTGCCGTCGACGCCCGGACCGTTGATCTGCAGGACGACGTCCGCCCGGGCGAACAGGTCGTCCCGGGACACGGCGGCGGCGCCCTTGCCCGTGTACTCGGCCGTGGGGTAGCCGGCCGCGTCGCCGGCCCCCTCCTCGACCAGGATCTCGAGCCCCGCCTTCACCAGCGGCGGAACGGAGGCCGGGACCAGCGCCACCCGCCGCTCGCCCGCACGCCGCTCCCCTGCGATGCCTATAATCATGTTCACTCCCGACAACGAGGTTGCGGGGTCCCGCTCCGCCCGGCTTCCGGAGCCGGGACCGCACAAGGCCCCATCATGACGCCCCCATACTAGATTCGGACCGGGATCTGGTCAACGCCTTCATTTTCAATATCCTATGGTTGTCCCGGGCCCCACGCGCCCAGAATGCAAAACCGGCACGCCCTTGGTTAGGTTTTTGTTAGTCGATCGGAAATCTTTGAGATTCGAGACCTGATATGATATCATCTTCCTGTCAAACGCACCGGGCCCGCATCTCGAGAAGGGTCTGGTGACGTGTGCATCGCTCGAAAATGGGCCGGCGCATCGGCCCGGACCAACACCACTCTGATTGGGGAGAACCACCATGAAGAAACTGCTCCTGACTTTCGCGATCCTGCTCATGGCCAGTCCTGCGGCCGCCCAGCTGATCATCACCGGCGTCATGGACGGCCCCCTGAGCGGCGGCGTGCCGAAGCTCGTGGAGCTGTACGCGTGCGACGACATCCCGGACCTCTCGATCTACGGCCTGGGCTGCGCCAACAACGGCGGCGGCACCGACGGCGTCGAGTTCACCTTCCCCGCGGACGCCATGGGCGCCGGCACCTACATCTACGTGGAGAGCCTCGCCGCCACCAACCCGACCGCCTTCTTCGACTACATGGGCTTCAGCCCGAACTACGACGGCGGCTTCGCGGTCGGCACCAACGGTGACGACGCCATCGAGCTGTTCTACGTCGGCGGCACCGAGCCCGTCGTGGTCGACGTCTTCGGCGACATCAATGCCGACGGCACCGGCCTGGGCTGGGACTACCTGGACGGCTGGGTCAAGCGCATCAGCGGCACCGGCCCGGACGGCAGCACCTTCGTCGAGAGCAACTGGACCTACAGCGGCGCCAACGCCAACGACGGCTGCCTGACCAACGACACCTGCACCTCGGTCTTCCCCGTGGGCGGCTACACCTGCAACCCCGTCGTCGGCGTGGAGCAGGGCACCTGGGGCGCCGTGAAGTCGCTGTTCAAGTAGACCACGACCCTTCGCCTCACCGTCTCCGGACGGCCGACCCCCGCGGCGCCTCGCCGCGGGGGTCTTCTCGTCTGGACGGGTTCGCCGATCAAGAATACAATATCCGTATGGAATCCTCGAATCGTCCCGAGATCACCCGTCTGCTGCAGGAGTTCAATCCCCGGCTGACGGTGGCGCCCCAGGTGCAGGAACGGCTCCTGGAGCTGGTCTACGCCGAGTTGAAGGCCACGGCGCGCGGCCTCATGTCCCGCGAGCGGGTCGAGCACACGCTGCAGCCCACGGCCCTGGTCCACGAGGCCTGGCTGAAGCTCTTCCGCGGCGACGAGATGCAGTGGAACGACCGCACCCACTTCCTGGGCATCGCGGCCCGCTGCATGCGCCAGGTGCTGGTCGACCACGCCCGGGCCCACGGCGCGACCAAGCGGGGCGGCGACTTCCACCAGGTCACCCTCGACGAGGGGCTGCTCGCCGGGCCCAACCGGGAACTCGAGCTCCTCGACCTCGACGCCTGCCTCGATCGCCTCGCCGAGCTCGACGAGCGGGCGGCCCAGGTGGCCGAGATGCGCATCTTCGGCGGCCTGACCATCGCCGAGATCGCCCACAACCTGAACGTCTCCAAGCGCACCATCGACGGGGACTGGTCCATGGCCCGCCTCTGGCTGACCCGCGAGCTCGAAGGGGGCTGACGTGGACCCCCGTCTCTTCCGGGAGGCCAAGGAGCTCCTCCTGGAGGCCCTCGACCAGCCCGCCGACTCCCGCGCCGAGTTCATCCGCACCCGCTGCCCCGGTCGCCCGGACCTCGAAGCCGAGGTGCTCAGCCTGCTGTCCCGCGAGGACTCGGTGGCGCCCCTGGTCGGCGAGGGCGTGGTCCGCTTCGCCGCCGGCATGCCCGAGCGCATCGGGCCCTTCGAGATCGTCGACGTGCTCGGCGAGGGCGGCATGGGCGTGGTCTACCGCGGGCGCCAGACCGAACCCATCCGGCGGGACGTGGCGGTCAAGGTCCTCCACGCCGGACTCGACACCGCCCGCATCATCGAGCGGTTCAGCTGGGAGCGCCGCTCGCTCGCGCGCATGAACCACCCGAACATCGCGCGCATCCTCGACGCCGGCTCGGACGACGGCCGGCCGTACGTGGCCCTCGAGCTGGTCGAGGGCACGCCGATCACCGTCTGGTGCCGCGAGAACCACGCCGACCGCGACCGCCGCCTGGCCCTGGTCGAGAAGGTGGGCCAGGCCGTGCAGCACGCCCACGACCGCGGCATCCTGCACCGCGACCTCAAGCCGGGCAACATCCTGGTGCGCGAGGTCGACGGCGAGCCGGCGCCGTGCGTCATCGATTTCGGCATCGCCAAGGCCCTCGACCCCGACGCCACCTCCCCCGAACTCACCGTGGAGGGGCAACGCATCGGCACGCCGGCCTACATGAGCCCGGAGCAGCTCGCCGGCCGGGTCGACGAGGTCGACGTGCGCACGGACGTCTACGCCCTCGGCGTGATCCTCTACGAACTGATGGCCGACAAGCGGCCCTGGGACGACGACCACCTCGTCGGCAGCCTCGACCGCGACGACCCGCCCCCCCCGAGCCGGCGTTCCGGCCGGCGCGAGCTGCGCGGCGACCTGGACAACATCTGCCTGCAGGCCATCCGGCCCGAGAAGGAGGGGCGCTACGCCTCGGCCGGCGCCCTGGCCGAGGACCTCCGCCGGCGGCGCGAGGGCCGGCCCGTCGCCGCGACCCCCGGCAGTTGGCGCTACCGCTTCGGCAAGACGACGCGGCGCCATCCGGTGGTTTCCACGGCGATCGCCGCGTCGGTCGCCTTCCTCGTGGCCGGCGTGTTCTTCCTCGCCTACCACGCGCGCCGCCTCGACGCCGAACGCGACCGGGCCCTGCTGGCCGAGTCGCGGGCGCGGCAGGAGGCGGCGGCCGCCGAGGAGATCGCCACCTTCCTCGAGGAGCTCTTCGTGGCGATGGATCCGGTCGAGGAGGGGCGCACGCCCACCTCGGCCCTCGAGATCCTCGACAAGGGCGCCGCCCGCCTCGAGACCGACCTCGCCGACCAGGCCGCCAACCGCGGGCGCCTGTGGGGCGTCATGGGCCGGGTGAACCAGAACATCGCCCGCCACGAACTGGCCGAGCAGCAACTGCGCAAGGGCCTGGCCGCCTTCGCCGAGGACCCCGACTCCCTCGCGACCCTGCCGCGCCGCGCCGACCTGCAGCGCATGCTCGCCATCTGCCTGCACGACCTCGGGCGCTACGTCGAGTCGGAGACGGCCTTCCGCCACGCCCTTGCCATGCACCGCCGCGTCGACGCCGAGGTCGACGTCGAGGAGGTGCAGCTGATCACCGACCTCGCCACCGCGGTGCAGGCCCGGGGCCGGAAGGACGACGCCCTCGTCCTGCTGCGGGAGGCCATCGAGATGGCCGAAGACCTGGGCCCGGACGGCCTGTCCGAGGTGGCCTACATCCGCAACATCCGGGGCTACATCCAGTACCAGCGCGGCCGCTACCGCGAGGCCCTCGACGACATGGTCGCGGCCCTCGCGGCCCAGCGCGGCATCTACGACGGCGACAGCATCGATCTCGTCGGCTCGCTCAACAATGTCGGGGGCATGATGCTCGAACTCGAGCGGTACGACGAGGCCCGGGCCTACATCGAAGAGACCCTCGCCCTGCTCGGCCGCATCTACGAGGGCGAGGACCACCCCTCCATCTCGCGCGCCAAGCTGCACCTGGCCCGCATCGCCCTGGCGCGGGGCGACACGGCGACGGCCGTCGCCGGCTTCGAGGAGAGCGCCGCCCTGATGCGCGACCAGCTCGGTCCGGACAACCCCTACACATGGAGCTCGGCCAGCGGCCTGGCCACGGCCCGCACCTGCCAGGGGCGCATGGACGAGGCCCGCGCCATCTACGGGGACATCCTCGGGCGTTGGCTCGAAAGTCGCGGGCCGGACTACTTCCGCACGCGCCTGTGCCGCGAACGCTACGCGGCCTTCCTGCTGCGCGACGGTGACGCCGCGGCGGCCCGCGAGCAGCTGCAGCTCGTCATCGACTCGTACCTGGAGCAGGGAGAGACCGAACACGACCGCCTGGCGGTGGTCCGGCTGGAGATGGCCGAGGTGATGCTCGTCCAGGGCGACGACCGGGACGCCGGGACCATGGTGGCCACGGCGATGCCGCGTCTCGAGCGCATCTTCGGCCCCGGATCGGACATGGTCGCCCGGGCCCGCCGCGTCGCCGCCGCCGTCGCGCCGTGAGCGGCGCGGGCTAGCCGGTCGCCAGTCCCACCACGAACACCGCCGTCCACAGGACCGTCCGGGGCCAGTTGGTGCGCACGAGCAGGGCCGCCGCCCCGAGGGGATCCTGTCCCGCCGCCAGGCGCCGATGCAGCGCCACCGAGAACTTGAAGGTCACCCCCCACGCCAGCAGCGCGAGGGCCGCCATGGCCGTGGCCGCCGGCTCGCCGCGCAGGACGCCCGGCGCGAGCAGCGCCAGCTGTCCGAGCATCAGCGGCACGACGAAGAAGGAGATGGCGCGGGTGTAGCGCGCGTGCCAGACAAGGAGGCGATCGACGGGAAGGTAGGCGAACGACGGGTAGATGATCACCTGCACGAGCCAGATCACCACCGCCATGGCGCCGTTGACCAGGTCGAGCCAGGAAGGCGCGGGCAGGACATCGGGGGCGGGCATCACGCCCGCCCCGCTTCGGCCCCGCGCCCGGGGCGCCGACCGTGGTGCGCCCCCGCCCAGCGGCCCACTAGAGCGGCCTGCACGCCTTCTGCAGCCAGTCGCGATGCTCCTTGTCCAGGCTCGAGGCCAGCTCCCGGTAGCAGCGTTTGTGGTAGAGGTTGAGCCACTCCAGGTGCGTCGGGTGCAGCAGTTTCTTGTCGACGAGGCTGCGGTCGATGGGGCACAGCGTCACCGGATGGAAGGTGAGCCACGTCTTCTCCCGGGTGCTCAGCTTCTCCTGCTTCACGACCACCGCCAGGATCTCGATGCGGATGCCGAACTTGCCCGCCTCGTAGTGGCCCGGCTCGATCGACATGAGATTGCCCGGCTGGAAGGGCGGCGTGATGATGTTCTTCAGGCTGTGCGGCCCCTCGTGCACGCCGAGGTACTGGCCGACGCCGTGACCCGTGCCGTGGGCGTAGTCCTCGCCGATCTCCCACAGGTACTTCCGCGCGAACATCTCGTTGCGGTAGCCCGACGTGCCGGCGGGGAACGGCGTGATGGTGCAGTCGATCATGCCCATCAGCACGCGCGTGAAGCACTCGACCTGCCGCGGCGTGGGCTTGCCGAGGGCGATGGTGCGGGTGATGTCCGTGGTGCCGTCCGGATACTGGCCGCCGCTGTCGATCAGGTACAGGCCCTGCTTCTTCAGCTTGGCGTTGGTCTTGGGCGTCGGCCCGTAGTGGATGATGGCGCCGTTGGCGCCGTAGCCGCTGATGGTGTTGAAGCTGAGGTCCTTGAAGCCGTCGCCCATGGCCCGGAAGGCCTCGAGCTGCTCGGCCGCCGAGATCTCGGACACGTCGCCCTTGGGCACGGCCCGCTCGAGCCAGCGCAGGAACTTGATCATGGCCACGCCGTCGCGCCGGTGGGCGTTGACGATGCCGTTGATCTGCACCTCGTTCTTGACGGCCTTCATGGGCGTGATCGGGCTCGTCTCCAGGTGGATCTCGCTGCCCCGCAGCTCGTCCAGCACCCGCCGGTTGGTGGTGGCCGGATCGACCCACACCTTCTGCTTGCGGGCGCCGAGGGCCTTCAGGTCGGCCCAGATCTGGTCGTAGGGCTTCAGGGTGGCCCGCTTGCGCAGGGTCGGCGCGAGGGGCTTGGGCACCTTGCGCGGGTCGACGTAGAGGCTGCAGCCCCGGTCGGTGAGCACGGCATAGCCGAGCACGACGGGCGTATACTGGATGTCCGCGGCGCGGATGTTCAGCAGCCACGCCACCTGGTCGAGCGCCCCCACGATGAGCGCCTTCGTGCCGGCCGCCTTCATGACCTCGCGCACGCGCTTCATCTTGTTGCCCACCGTCTCGCCGGCGAACTTGGAGCTGTGGTTGGCGATGGGCGCCAGGCTCGGCTCCGGCCGATCGTCCCAGATCTTCTCCACCAGGTTGGTGCGCAGGAACTTCACCTTGATGCCGTGGGGGGCCAGGTCGTCCTCGAACTTCCGCGCCGCCGCCACCGAGATCACCGTCGGGTCGACGCCCAGGGCCTGGCCCTTCTTGAGCTCGCGGGCCACCCAGGCGGTCATTTCCGGCGTGCCGGGCTCGCCCATCCGCATCAGGTCGATGCCCGACCCCTTCAGCTCCTTCCCGGCCTGCAGGAAGTAGCGTCCGTCGGTCCACAGGCCGGCGCCGCGCAGCCCGATCAGCAACTCGCCCGCCGAGCCGGTGAAACCGCTCAGCCAGGCCCGGTGCTGCCAGGCGGCCGGCAGGTATTCGCTCAGGTGGGGGTCGGCACTCGGGACGTAGTACGCCGCGATCTTCTGCTGTTTCATCAGCTTGCGCAGCGCAGCGACCTTCTGCTGGGCATCCATTGCAGCCTCCGTATCGAATAGGGGTCGTCATCGGCAACCGCGGCCGCGAATCTGGTATATTGACCAGGAGCGCTCGGATGATCCAGGCGACCGTGGGCGCCATCATAGGGGACCAGGGGAGAAAACATGAACAGGAAATTCGGAATCGGAGCCATTTTGGCGCTGTGGCTGGTCGGATCGGGAACCGGAGCGACCGCGCCGGATGCGGGTCTTGCGACCGGGTCGCCCCGGCTCCAGACGGGCCGACCCACGGGTCGGGTCGTGGTCCGTTTCACTGCGAATTCCGGCCTAGAATTCGGTGAATCGTCCCCCAGGATCAACAAGGCGGCCTCAAACAACAGCCAGGCTGAGAAAAACCTGCGCCAGGTCACGG
>JAGRNP010000085.1 GCA_020440705.1 bacterium
CAGGTCGGCGCCCTCATCCACGTCGGCGGTGCCGACGGCGAGGAAGTCGGTCCCCGTGGCGGCCGCGCACGCAGCCAGGGCCGCGTCGAGGTCCGCGCGGTTGCCTTCGCGCTGCACCAGCACGG
Source organism: bacterium (assembly GCA_020440705.1). Taxonomy (NCBI): domain Bacteria; species bacterium. The sequence continues at coordinate 126 of JAGRNP010000085.1, forward strand.
CCCCCCGGCCGAAGGCGCGACCGCCGACGGCGAAGGGCTCCTCGGCCACGCGCACGGTCACGTCGTGCTGCAGCAGGTGGGCCAGCACGGCAGGGGTGGCGTCGGGATCGCCGTCCAGGACGTAGTACAGGGCGCCCGCGATCGGCGTCGGCGCCGCGGCCGGCTCCGGCGCCTGCCACGCCTGCCAGGGGCCGGACGGACGCTGCGCGCCCCAGTACGCCGGAATGCCCCGCAACAGCGGCAGCGACCAGGCCGTGGTGTCGTAGAGGCGGCTCCCCTTCTCCTTCTCCAGGTACTCGCGCTCCTCGCGGAAGAACTCGGCGTTCATGGGCACGTGGGGATCGAGCAGTGCGCGCACCAGGTGGCCGGACGGCTGGGCCGTATCGACCAACAGGGTCCCGGGCGGCAGATCGAGGTCGGGCGACTCGCCGCTGCGGGCGTCGACCAGGCTCGCGCGGCGCGCCCCGTCGCCGCCGAGGACCTCGACCTCGATGCCCTGGTCGGTGAGCAGACGCGCGAACGCCGGCAGCCGGCCCGGACGCCGCGGGTCGGGCGGGAAGACCCAGGCCCCCACCTTCGCACCGGACCGGCCCCGGCCACCACGGGCGCGGGCGGCGATCTGGTCGGCGAGGATCTCCGGCGCGTTCGCCGCCAGGCTCGCGAGGTTCGCCAGCGACGAGGTGACCTGGTGATCGACGGCCTGGGCGAAGGTGCGCAGGGTGCCGTCGCGCTTGCGGGCGTGGGTGCCGGTGGTGCGCGACATCTCGTACAGCACGCCGATGGCGCCGTGGTAGGCCGCCCAGGACGATCCGTAACCGGGGAAGAACTCCTCGTTCCACTCGCCGTTGAAATACGGGTAGCCCCGCGCGTCGAGGGCCCGGGCCTGGGCGCCGGAGAACCGTCCCTCCCACTTGACGGCGTTGGCCGGCAGGAAGGGGTTGAAGGGATGCCGCGGCGGCGGGAAGAGGTAGGTCGAGTTGGCCCCCATCTCGTGGCTGTCGACCAGGAGCTGCGGCACCCAGCGGGCGACCTCGCGGCTGCGCGCGCTCTCGGGCAGCTGCATGGTGATCCAGTCGCGGTTCATGTCGAACAGGTAGTGGTTGCCGCGCCCCCAGGGCCAGACGGCGCGGTGGGCGAGATCGTCGAGGTCGGCCTGGGCGCGGCGGTGGGCGAAGCTCGTCACCTGGGCCAGGTAGCGCGTGCGGCCGTCCGGATTCTCGCAGGGATCGATGAGCACCAGCAGTTTTCCGCGCAGGTCGGTCGCCGCGGCGTCGGTGCCGGCCACGAGGCGATAGGCCACCACGGCCGCCGCGTCGGTGCTGCTCAGCTCGTCGCCGTGGATCCCGTAGGCCAGCCAGGCGACAGCGCGTGCGGCCGACAGGTCGGCGGCCGCCGGCGTGCCCCCGCGCCGGGGATCCAGCCGCGCGACGTGGGCGGCGCGGAAGCCCTCCAGGTCGGCCACCACCTCGGGCTCGGAAACCGCCAGGTAGACCAGGGGCCGCCCCTCGTAGGTGCGCCCGAACTCGACCAGGGTCGCGCGCGGCGAAGCGGCCGCGAGGGCCTCGAAGTAGCGCACCACCTCGTCGGGCCGCAGCGGACGCGCGGCCGGCTCGACGCCGGTCACCGCGGCGATGGTGGGCACGGCGGGATCGAAGGACGCCGCCGGGAAGCGGGCGGCCAGGTCGAGGGGCTGCAGGCCCTCGTTGAGGGCGGCGGCGGGGACATCCGTCGCCACGGCGACGACGACAGCGAGCAGCAGGGCGGACAGGACGAGCTGGCGAGCGCGCATGGGAGCTCCCTGGTTGGATCGGGTGCTTCGGGGTGGAACGATCGGGCCGGTGGGCCGGCGGCATGGTACCACACCGGGGGCGGTGGGCCAAGGAAACGCCCCGCCCCCGGGAGGGGACGGGGCGTCGCGGCGTGGCCGGGAGCGTCCGGCTACTTCTTCAGCTCCATGCTCGAGATGACCATGCGCTGCGCCTCACTGGTGCCCTCGTAGATCTCGGTGATGCGGGCGTCGCGGAAGTGACGCTCCACCGGGTACTCCTTGGAGTAGCCGTTGCCGCCGAAGATCTGCACGGCCTCGTTGGTGATGAAGTGGCTGGCCTCGCTGGCGTAGAGCTTGGCCATGGCCGACTCCTCGCTGTAGCGGCCGCCCTGGTCCTTGGCCCACGCGGCGCGGTAGGTGAGCAGGCGGGCCGCGTCGAGCTGCGTGGCCATGTCGGCGATCTTCCACTGGATGGCCTGGAAGGCCGCGATGGGCCGGCCGAACTGCTCGCGCTCCCGGCTGTAGGCCCGCGCCGCCTCGAAGGCCGCGGCGCTGATGCCCAGGGCCTGGCTGGCGATGCCGATGCGGCCGCCGTCCAGGGTGCTCATGGCGACCTTGAAGCCCGACCCCTCGGGGCCGAGCACCTGGTCGTCCGGCACGCGCACGTTGTCGAAGGCGAGCTGGGCCGTGTCCGAGGCGCGGATGCCCAGCTTGTCCTCCTTGCGGATCACCGAGAAGCCCGGGGCCGTGTTCTCGACGATGAAGGCGCGGATGCCCTTGTGTTTCAGCGCAGGGTCGGTCTGGGCGAAGACGATCAGCACGTCGGCGTGGGCGCCGTTGGTGATGAAGTTCTTCATGCCGTTGAGGACCCAGCTGTCGCCGTCCTTCTTCGCCGTGGTGGCCTGGGCGGCGGCGTCGGTGCCGGCGCCGGGCTCGCTCAGGCAGTAGGCGCCGAGCTTCTTCCCGCTGGCCAGCGGCGTCAGCCATTTCGCCTTCTGCTCCGCGGTGGCGTAGGTCTCCAGCGGCCAGCAGACCAGGCTGTTGTTCACCGACATGATCACGCCGCAGGAGGCGCAGGCCTTGCTGATCTCCTCCATGGCCACCACGTAGCAGATGGTGTCCAGGCCGGCTCCGCCGAACTCCTCGGGCACGTTCATGCCCATGAAGCCCAGCTCCCCCATCTTCTGCACGATGTCGTGGGGGAAGCGCTCCTCGTGGTCGAGGGCCGCGGCCACGGGCGCGATCTCACGCTGGGCGAAGTCGCGGGCCATGTCGCGGATCATGCGCTGCTGTTCATTCAGTTCGAAGATCACGGCGTCTCCTCTTGGTCCGGATGCCTAGTTGGCGTAGTCGTAGAAACCCTTGCCGCTCTTGCGGCCGAGATGGCCCGCGTCGACCATGCGGCGGAGCAGCGGGCAGGGACGGTATTTGCTGTCGCCGAAGCCCTCGTAGAGGACCTCCATGATGTCCAGGCAGATGTCCAGGCCGATGAAGTCGGCCAGGGTCAGGGGCCCCATGGGGTGCGCCATGCCCAGCTTCATGACGGTGTCGATGGCCTCCTTGTCGGCCACGCCCTCCATGAGGCAGTAGACCGCCTCGTTGATCATCGGCATCAGGACCCGGTTGCTGATGAAGCCGGGGTAGTCCTGGACCGTGACCGGCACCTTGCCCAGGTCCGAGGCGCACTTCGTGATCGTGGCCAGGGTCTCCGGGCTGGTGGCCTGGCCGCAGATGATCTCGACCAGCTTCATGATGGGCACCGGGTTCATGAAGTGCATGCCGATGACGTCCCCGGGGCGCTGCGTGCACGCGGCGATCTTGGTCAGGCTGATGCTCGAGGTGTTCGAGGCGAGAATCGCCCCCGGTTTGCACACCTCGTCGAGCTTGGTGAAGATCTCCTTCTTCACCGCGAAGCTCTCGAAGACCGCCTCGACGACCAGGTCGCTGTCGGCGGCGTTGTCCAGGCCGACGACCGGGTGCAGGCGTCCGAGGGTGGCCTGGGCGTCGGCCTCGCTGAGGGTCTCCTTCTTGACCATGCGGCCGAGGTTCTTCTCGATGGTGCCCATGGCCCGGTCGAGGAACTCCTGCTTCACGTCGATCAGGTTGACGTCGTGACCGCACTGGGCGAAGACCTGGGCGATGCCGTTGCCCATGGTGCCGCCGCCGATGACCGAAACCTTCATGATCGTTGCTCCTTTGTCCGGCTTGCCGGAAGGGTTACGGACGGCTGATGGCCATGCTCACGGCGTCGCCGCCGCCGAGACAGAGACTGGCGATGCCCTTGTCGACGCCCCGGTCCTCCATGGCGTGCAGCAGGGTGACGAGGATGCGGGCGCCGGAGCAGCCGATCGGATGGCCGAGGCTGACGCCGCCGCCGTTGACGTTGACGGTGTCCTCGTCGAGCTCGAGCTGGCGCACCACGGCCACGCTCTGGGCGGCGAAGGCCTCGTTCAGCTCGTACAGCCCGTAGTCGGTGGTCTTCGTGCCGAGCTTCGTCAGCAGGTTCCGGATGCTCGTGACCGGAGCCATCATGACCTGCTTGGGCTCGACCGCGCCGGTGGTGGCGCCGTCGATGTAGGCGCGGATGGTGAGCCCGTTGGTCCGGGCGAAGTCCTCGCTGCAGATCAGCAGCGCCGCCGCGCCGTCGTTGATCGACGAGGCGTTGCCGGCGGTGACGGTGCCGCCGTCGCGCTTGAAGGCCGGACGCAGCTGGGCCATCTTCTCGGCGCTGACGTCGGCCCGCGGCCCCTCGTCACGGGCGACGACGACCGGAGCGCCCTTGCGCTGGGGCACCTCGACCGGCACCACCTCGGCGTCGAACCTGCCGTGCTCCCAGGCGGCAACCGCCCGGGCGTGGCTGCGGGCGGCGTAGGCGTCCTGGTCCTCGCGGCTGACGTGGTACGTGTCGACGACCCACTCGGCGGTCATGCCCATGTGGAAGTCGTTGTAGATGTCCCACAGGCCGTCGTGGACGAGCAGGTCGGTCACCTTGCCGTCGCCGAGGCGCAGGCCGTCGCGGGCCCCCATCAGCGCGTACGGGATCCGGCTCATGTTCTCGAAGCCGCCGGCGATGACGCACTCCTTGTCGCCGGCCCGGATGGCCTGGTCGGCCAGGGCCACGGCCTTCAGGCCCGAGCCGCACACCTTGTTGATGGTCATGGCGCTGACCGTCTCGGGGATGCCCCCGAAGATGGCCGCCTGGCGGGCCGGATTCTGGTTCAGGCCGGCCTGGCAGACGCAGCCCATGATGACCTCGTCGACCTTGTTCACGTCGACCCCCGTGCGCTCGACCAGGGCCCGGACCGTGATGGCGCCCAGCTCGGGCGACCGGATCGAGGACAGGCCGCCCTGGAAGGTGCCGATGGGGGTGCGGACCGCACCGCAGATGACCGCTCGCTTGCTCATGTCTCTATCGCTCCTTGTGGGGCGCGCCCGGGACGCGCCGTGACGTCGTCGTGTCTAGTGTTCGAGTTCGTAGCGGCCGATGACCATGCGCTGGATCTCGCTGGTCCCCTCGCCGATGGTGCACAGCTTGGCGTCGCGGTACATGCGCTCGACGGGGTACTCGGTCGTGTAGCCGTAGCCCCCGAGCACCTGGATGGCCTTGTGGGTGACGAACATGGCCGTCTCGCTGGCGTGCAGCTTGGCCATGGCGGCCATCTGGCCGTAGGGCTGGCCGGCGTCCTTGAGGCGGCAGGCCTCGTAGGTGAGCTGGCGGGAGGCCTCGATCTGCACCGCCATGTCGGCGAGCATGAACTCGATGGCCTGGAACTTCGCGATGGCCTGGCCGAACTGCTTGCGCTCCTTGGCATACGCGCGGGCCGTGTCGTAGGCCCCGACGGCGAGGCCGAGGGCCACCGCGGCGATGGAGATGCGGCCGCCGTCCAGCGTCTGCATGAAGTACTTGAAGCCGTCGCCCTCGCTGCCGAGAAGGAGGTCGCCCGGAACGCGGACGTCCTCGAGGGTCAGGGGCGCGGTGTCGCTGGCCCGCATGCCCAGCTTGTCCTCTTTCTTGTGGACGGTGAAGCCCGGCGTGTCGGTGGGCACGATGAAGGCGCTGATGCCGCGGCTGCCCTCGGCCGCGAGGTCGGTCTTGGCCGTGATGATCAGGGCGCCGGCGTAGTGGGAATTGGTGATCCACATCTTCGAGCCGTTGAGCACCCAGTCGTCGCCGTCCCGGACGGCGACGGTCTTCGTGCCGCCCGCGTCGCTGCCGGCGCCGGCCTCGGTCAGGCCGAAGCTCAGGAGGCTCTCCCCCGCCGCGGCCGGCGGCAGGAAGCGCTGCTTCTGCGCTTCGGTGCCCAGGGCGGCGATGGGCCAGCAGCCGAGGCTGTTGTGGGCCGCGACCGTCAGGCCGTGGCTGCCGCACACCCGCGAGATCTCCTCGACGACCAGGGCGTAGCTGGTGATGTCGGCCCCCACGCCGCCGTACGGCTCGGGCGTGGTCAGCCCCAGGAAGCCCAGTCCCCCCATCTCCCTGACCGTGGCCTCGGGGAAGGCGGCCGTGCGGTCGATCTCGGCGGCGATCGGCGCGATCTTCGCGTGGGCGAAGTCGCGGGCCATCTGGCGGATCATCTTCTGGTTCTCGTTGAGCTGCATCGTGACTCCTGGGCCGAGAGCGACGCCGGCGCGGGCAGGCCGCAGCCGGACGGGATAGCCGGGATCGGCAGGTGGTGCGCACCGCGTTCCCGGCGCCTCGCGGGTGGGTGGAAGGCACCGGAAATGCTAACCGAACAAAGTCCAAGATTACAGAGAAATCAAGGGTTGCGCCGCCCCTGGCCTGAAAAATGCGCATTTCCGCAACTTCGTGGGGCGACGCAAAAAGGGGACGGCCCGGGACTCCTTTCCCGGACCGTCCCCCGGCCTCGCGGTCCGGCCGTGCCGGGCGGGGCCGTCAGCGGAAGAGGGACTTCACCGCGCCGAAGCTGCGGGCCTCCACGGCGACCGAACCGCAGACGTTGGGCAGGCCCGGTGTCGGGACGCAGCCCGTGCTGCCCGGCTCGAGGGAGCCGGTGTAGGGCCACAGGCCGTCGAAGAGCACCCAGTCGAACATGTCCGCCTGCCAGCCGCAGCTGCGGTCGTCCTCGGCCATGTGGTCCTCGTAGTGGGCGACGTACATGAGTTCGAGTTCCTCGCTGCCGGGGATCGAGCGCAGGAGCCGCACGACGTCACCGCCGTTGTTCAGGCTGAAGCCGGTCGTGCTGTAGCCGTTGGCCGCCTGCCAGGCGACGGCGTCCGAGCCGTAGAAGACCGCGATGCCTTCGGGCGCCAGCTCGCCGAAGAGCTGCAGATGCGGCTCGGTGCCCGTGTCGTCGCGCAGCCAGTAGGTCGACAGGTCGATCATGTCCGGGCCCACGTTGCGGACCTCGATCCACTCGTCGCCCTTGAAGTCGACCAGGCCGTCGCCGTCCCAGTCGCTGGCCGGATCGGCCAGGATCTCGTTGATGATGAGGGGCTCCTGGGCGGACGCCGCGCCGGCAACGCCGACCAGCAGCAGGGCCGCCAGCAGGACGGCCGCACGGAGCGGACGGGCCCGCCGGCGGGCCCGCGGATGCAAGGGACAAGGAGTCATGGTAGGATCCGATCCGGGAGGGGTTGGCGGCCGGCTCGCGTCGCGTCCGTGCGACGGGTCGGCCCGCCCCGCAAGCCAGAAACGGACCCGAGATGACCTTCCGCATCGGCGTCGTCGGCGCCGGCACCCATGGCGAACGCTACGTCCGGCACGGAGCCCGGGACGTGCCCGGAGCGACGGTCACGGCCCTCTGCCGCCGCAGCGAGCAGCCCGGCCGCGCGCTCGCCGCGCGCCACGGCGCCCGTTACCACCGGGAGGCGGACGCGCTCATCGCGGACCCGGCGGTTGACGCCGTCGTGGTCTGCACGCCGCCCGGGTCGCACCACGCCCTGGCCCGGACGGTCCTCGCCGCGGGCAAGCCCCTGCTGCTGGAAAAGCCCATGACCGGCACCCTGGCCGAGGCCGAGGATCTCGTCGCCCGCGACGGCGGCACGGCGCCGCCCCTCTGCCTGGCCCAGTCGCTGCGCTGGAATCCGGTGCTGCGGCGGGTCGGGGAGCTCTGGCCGCGGCTCGGACGGGTGCACCTCGTGCGCGCCAGCCAGCGTCTGGCCCCCACCACCCTCGCCTGGCAGCGCGACGCGGCCGCCACCGTGGGCGGATCGGTGCTGCTGACGGGCGTGCACCTCTTCGACACGGTGCGCTGGCTCACCGGGCGCGAGTTCGTCGCCGTCGACTCGCGGCAGCGGCAGGTGCGCAATCCGGTGGTCGAGGACCTCTTCGTGGCGCGGGCCCTGCTCGACGACGGCAGCTGGGCGGCCCTCGAGGTGAGCAAGTTCACCGACTCGCGCGCGTGCTGGTTCGAGGCGATCGGGGAGCGCGGCCAGCTGCGGGCCGACTACCTGGCGGGCGGCATCTGGTGGCACGGCGACGGCGACGACGAGACCTGGGACGTTTCGGCGCGGGTGCCCACCCTGCCGGCCCTGCTGGCCGACTGGCGCGACGCCGTGCGGGACGGCACGCCCCCGCCGGTGACGGCCGCCGACGGCCTGGCGACCCTGCGCATGGTCGACGCCTGCTACCGCTCGGCGCGGGAGGGTCGGGAAGTGGCGGTGGCGACGGGCTAGGCCGGGCCGGGCGCGGGCGCGGCGGCCGGCACCACCGGCAGCAGCGGCGCGGCGGCCACGGCGTCCTGGATCACGAGCCCCGCGAGGAACATGCCGAAGGTGGCGGTCACGTGCACCGCCGAACCGTTGATGACCTTCTTGGTGGCGCACCAGTCCCGGTGCTCGGAGCCGTCGGCGGGCACGAATTCGGGGCAGAAGCACTTGTGCGTCCCGCAGGCCACATTGGTGTGCTCCACCGGCGGCAGCACCTCGGGCGAGAAGACGGCCTGGAAGTCGCCGTCGAAGCCCGCCTCGCGCAGGCGCCGCCGGATGATGCGGGCCAGCGGACAGCCTTCCGTCTCCCACACCGAGCCCACCCGGATGCGCGTGGGATCCAGCTTGGACGCCGCCCCCATGGAGCTGTACAGGGTCGCCCCGGCGGCCGTCGCCCGCCGGATGAGCTCGACCTTGCAGCTGATCGAATCGATGCAGTCGAGCACGTAGTCGAAGGCCCCGAGTTCGAACTCGTCGGCGGTGGCCGGCTCGTACACCTTCTGCAGGGTCGTGACGCGGCAGCGCGGGTTCAGCAGGGCCAGGCGCTCGGCCAGTTCCGCCACCTTGCTGCGCCCGACGTTCTTCGTGGTGGCCTGGAGCTGTCGGTTCACGTTGGTGATGCAGACCACGTCGTTGTCGACCAGGGTCAGGTCGAGCACACCCGACCGCACGAGGGCCTCGGCGGCCCAGCTGCCCACGCCCCCCACGCCGAAGATCGCCACGCGGGCGTCGTTGAGCCGGCGCAGGGCCGGGGTGCCGGTCAGCAGCTGCAGGCGCTGGTAGATGGGATTGACGGCCATCGGGACCTCGCGGGTGCGGGAACGGGCGTCCGGACCATCCGGACGCGAGGCCCCAATATAGCATCCGGGGCCGCCACGGCCAGTTGGCGGGCGGATTGACGCCGGACCCACCGTCGTGGTAGGATCTTCTGAGTGCGGGCCGATCCGGTCCATCCCGATCTCCCGCCGATCTGCCGAGTCTGCGCGTTTTCCGCCCCCGACCGGAACGGCATCATGCCGGCAACGCAGGTGAGGAGCACGAACTATGGCCCTACCCCACCGGACTCGCCGCCGTGGCGGCGGCCGGGCGCTTCTATCCGTCATGGCAGCCCTGCTGGCTTGCGCCGGCTGCGGCGATGGCGATCCGGGAACGCCCCCCGATCTCGATCCCGAGGCCCAACTCACGCGGGCCATCAGGGACGAACTGCCCCTCACGGCCCTGCCCGAGGTGCCCGTTTATCCGCCCAACAACGGACCGGACGAGGACCGGATCGCCCTCGGGCGCCTGCTCTTCTTCGATCCCGTGCTGAGCGGCAACGGCGACGTGGCGTGCGCCACTTGCCACCACCCGGCCCTGGCCTGGGCCGACGGCCGACCGGTCTCCATCGGCGTCGGGGGCGTCGGGCTCGGGCCCGACCGCGTCCAGACTCTCCCGGGCGCACCGACCGAATTCACGACTCCCCGCAACTCTCCCACCATGCTGGACGTCGGCCACTACCCGCCGTTCCCCGGCGAGGATCCCTGGCTGGGCATCATGTTCTGGGACGGCCGCATCACCGGGCTCGAGGAGCAGGCCCGACATCCGGTGCGCAGCCGCGACGAGATGGGGCACGACGAGTACACGGCGCCCGAAGCCCTGACCCGGGTCCTGGAACGGCTACAGGACATCCCCGAGTACGTCTCGCTGTTCAGCGCGGCCTTCCCGGCGGAACTGGAGACGGTGCGCCAGATCTTCGGCGCCGGCAACGACCAGTTCGTCATCAACGGCGACACCTACGGCCGGGCCATCGCCGCTTACGAGCGGGAACTGACGACCACCGGCGCTCCCTACGACGCCTTCGTGCGCGGCGACGACGGCGCCCTCAGCTTCGCGCAGAAGCGCGGCCTGATGCTCTTCCACGAGAAGGGCTGCGCCGAGTGCCACAGCGGCCCGATGTTCAGCGACTTCCGCTTCCACGCCCTGGGCACGAAACAGGGCGGCTCGGGGAAGCCCCCCATCCACGAGGGAGGGGGCGACGGCACCGACCTGGGTCGCTTCCGCGAATCGGGTCTCCTGGCGGACAAATACGCCTTCCGCACAGGTACCTTGCGGAACGTCGCCCTGACGCCTCCCTACTTCCACACCGGTGGTGAGGAATCGGGCGGCGACTATCAGACCCTGCGCCAGGTGATCGAGTTCCACCAGCGCGGCGGCAACGACGAGGGCCTGACGGCCATGGAACTCGACCCCCTGATCCGGCCGGTCGAACTGGCCGAACAGGACATTCTCGACCTGATCGCCTTCCTCGAGAGCCTGACGGCGACGCGCCTGGCGAGCGACCGGGTCGATCCGACGGTGCCCGACAGCGTGCCCAGCGGCCTGACGCCGCCGGAGAAGCTGCCGCCGGTGCTGACCAACGACTACGTCCCCCCTGAGGGGTCGCCATAGATCCGGAGGAGCCCATGAGCTTCCGTCACAACACCCCCGTTCGCGGGCTCGCTCTCCTGGCCGTCGTCGGCCTGCTCGGCGCCGTGTCGCCCGGTTCGGCCCGCGCCCAGTACGCCGAGGAGGCCCAGGCCCGCGGCATCGACATGATCTGGTCGGCCGTGTACGCGCCCGGCGACCTGGGCAGCGGCCTGGCCATGGAGGACGCCGACCACGACGGCGACCTCGACATCTTCGTCGGCACCAAGCGGGGCTTTCCCCTGGCCGTGTACCGCAACGACGGCGACCAATTCACCGCCCTCGGCGACGACCTCGACCTCGCCGCCGACCACGACATCAAGCAGGTCCTCTTCGCCGACCTGGACAACGACGGCTGGCGCGACCTCGTGCTCTCCCTCTGGCAGCCCGACGAGATCGGCACCGCCTTCCTGAGCAGCACCCTGCGGGTGTACCGCGGCGGCCCGGACTTCGGTTTCGAACGGCGCCTGGACACGGCCATCGATTTCGAGATGGTGAGCCTCGCGACCGGCATGTCGGCCGGCGACATCGACCGCGACGGCGACCTCGACCTCTACGTGGGCGTGTGGAAGGCGGGCCAGGCCAGCGCCCTGGCCGCGAACCGCCTGTTGCGCAACGACGGCGACTTCCATTTCACCGACCGGGGCGCCGCCCTGGGCGTGGCCGGGGCCAAGAAGACCTTCCAGGCGACCCTGGTCGACCTGAGCGGCGACGGCTGGCTCGACATCCTGACGACCGAGGACAAGCGGGGCGGCGTCACCTACTACGAGAGCAACGGCGACGGCACCTTCACCGAACGCAGCCGCGACTCGGGCCTCGACGGGTACGTCTTCACCAGCGGCAACTACGCCGACGGCATGGGCATCGCCGTGGGCGACTACGACGACGACCTGGACCTCGACGTCTACATCACGAACATCTTCGACGGCAATCTCATGTACCGGAACAACGGCGACGGCACGTTCACCAACGTGGCGCCCGCCAACGGCACCGTGAGCCTGCGCGTGGGTTGGGGCTGCAGCTACATCGACTTCGACAACGACACCCGCGACGATCTCTTCGTGGTGAACTTCGGCATGCTCGGCACGGCCGACAACGGCGACCGTCTCTACGCCAACCAGGGCAACGGCACCTTCGTGGACATCGCCGCCGGCGCCGGCATCATCACCGACGAGGACGCCTTCGGCATGGCCACCGGCGACGTGGACGGCAACGGCGGGATCGACCTCATCGTCAGCCAGGGCCGCCGGCCGGTGCGGCTGTACATGAACACCGGCGTCTCCGGCAACAACTGGGCGGCGCTCGATCTCGTCGGCACCGATTCGAATCGCGACGCCGTCGGCGCCATGGTGCACGTCTGGTCGGGCGGTCGGCAGCGGCTGTACACGGTCATGGCCGGCGAGAGCTACCTGAGCTTCAACTCCCACCGCATCGAGCTCGGCCTCGGCGCGGCCACGGTGATCGACTCGGTGGCCGTCGACTGGCCGACCGGACGGCGCGACACCTGGCGCGACCTGGCGGCGGGGCAGGTGCACGTGCTGACGGAGACGGCCACGGCCCCGGATCCGCCGACCTGGGCCGCCCGCTGGGACGGCTCGGCCCTGGCCGTCAGCTGGCGCGTGCTGAATCCCCTGCGCTGGAGTCGTTTCGAGCTCTGGTGCACGGCCCCGGGGCCCGAGCGTCTCCTGGGCAGTCTTGCCGCCCTGCCCGGCCAGTCCGACTACGAACTGCGCGACCGCGACGCCGGCGCCGGCACGACCTACCTGCTGCGCGCCTACCGGCCGGAGGTGGCCACACCCACCGAGAGCGACCCGATCGCGCCGCCGGCGGTGGCGCTGTCCGCGCTGGCGGTCAAGCACCCGCGCCCGAACCCCTTCAATCCCCGGGTGGTGCTGCGCTACGCGGCCCCGGCGGGTGCCGACGTCAGGCTGCGCATCCTCGACGTCAGGGGCCGCGAGATCGTGCGGTTGCCCGCGCCGGTGGGCGACGGCTGGCAATCGGTGACCTGGGACGGGCGGGATGCGTCGGGTGGCGGGGTGCCGAGCGGCCAGTACTTCTTCGAGATCACCGCCGGCGGCGAGACGCGCACCGAGCGCATGACCCTCGTGCGCTGATTCGCCGCGGACCGGTGCCGAAACGGGACGGCCCGGCGGATGCCGGGCCGTCTTCGCGTCGGTGGCGCTGCCGTCAGGCCGCGAGCACGCGTTCGATGCCGCCCCGGGCGATGGGATGATAGCCGCCGCCGCTGGCCGCGAAGATCTCCGCCGCCAGCGCCCGCGTCGCACCGTTGCCGTGCAGCGCCGTGTACAGGGGCTTGAGGTACTTCATGCGCCCCACCTCGCCGAGGAAGGTGCGGATGCGCCCGAACGCCGGTTCGTAGCCACTGCCCGCCGCGATCACCAGCCAGTTGCAGAGGATCTCCGCGTTGCCCGCCGCGGTCAGGTCGAAGTTCCCGTCGAGCCAGGCGCAGTCGGCCGCGGGCAGGGTGCGCGGCAGGGCCTGCAGGAAGATCTGCCAGTCCTCGGGCGTCCACCCCTTGGCCTCGGCCGCGTCCGGACGGCCGCCGTCGGACCAGGACCGGGCCAGCCCCTGCAGCTTCTCCAGCCGCGCCGAGGTGAACGACGGCGCGTTGTCCGGCAGGCCCGGCTGATGGATCCAGCGCTCGGCACCCACCTGCTCGGCCACGCCGGGCAGTTCGGCGGCGAGGAACGCCTCGAAGTCGGCCGTCGTGATCGAGGTGAAGCTGAAGTGCTTGATGTACTTCTTCACGAAGGCGTCGAACTTCCCGCGGCCGACCGTCTGTTCGAGCAGCGAGACGAACAGGAAGCCCTTCTCGTACGGCACCTGCGAGTAGAACTCGTCCGGATCGACGCCCTCGCCGTCGGTCTTCAGCTTCGTGAAGTCCGAGCCCGCGCCGAAGGCGGCCATGGCCTCGTCGAGGCTGTTGCGCCCGATGGCGGCGGCCAGGGACTTGGCCTCCTCGCCCCCCATGTTCTCCAGGATGCGGCGCTCGGCCCACACGGTGAAGCCCTCGTTGAGCCAGAAGTCGTCGATGGTCGCGTTCGTGACCAGGTTGCCCGTCCAGCTGTGGGCCAGCTCGTGGGCCAGGACGTTCACCAGCGAGCGGTCGCCCGCCAGGAGGGTCGGCGTCAGGAAGGTCAGGCGCGGGTTCTCCATGCCGCCGTAGGGGAACGAGCCGGGCATGACCAGGAAGTCGAAACGATCCCACAGGTACGGCCCGAAGACCTGCTCCGCCTGGGTGATCATGGTGTCGACCTCGGCGAACTCCCAGGCCGAACGCTCGAGGGTCTCGGGCTCGGTGTAGACGCGCGAGCGGGGACCGAGGTCCTTGCCGGTGATGTTCCCCACGGCGAAGGCGAAGAGGTACGACGGGATGCTCTGGGGCATCTCGAAGGTGAAGGTGCGCGTGCCCGGGCGGTCGCCGTCGCGGGCCTCGCCGGGGGCCGCGGCCATGACCGCGGTCAGGGCGGCGGGCACCGTCATGGCGCAGGAGAAGGTGAAGCGGGCCAGGGGCGAGTCCTGGCAGGGAATGACGCTGCGGGCATGGATGGCCTGGCACTGGCTGAACAGGTACGGGTGCTGGCCGCCGTCGGTCAGGGCGGGCTCGAGCCATTGCAGGGCGCTGGCGCCGGGGCTCGTGGTGAAGTCGACCCGGAAGGAGTCGGTGCCGTCGGGCACGACCACGCGCAGACGGGTGCCCATGATGGCGTCGCTGTGATCGGTGTCGTAGGGGACCGCGCCGCCGTCCACGTCGAAGACGCCCCGGATGGCCACGTCGCGCGTGTCCAGGTCGAGCGGACCGCCCGCCGGCGCCGCCAGGGTGTAGACGGCCGAACCGTGGATCCGGCTGGTCCCGAAGTCGACGTCCAGGGTGATGTCCATGTGGGTGACCCGACCCTGGTCGAGGTCGGAGAAGGAATGGGGATCGCGACGGCTCACGTGGGCACCTCCGGCGAAGCTGACGGTCTCGGGGGACGGACTGAACCCCCATTGTCGCGTCGCCGGGGCCCGATCGCAAGTCTCCGGGGTCGGGGCTCCGTTCGGCATCGCCCCCGGCGGGTCTGCGGCGGACGCGCGGTCGGCGGACTCCGGCGGGAGGTCTAGTCGGCGACCGCCAGGCGCCGCCGGGGCGACGTGTGGTCCGGATTCTCCCGGACCACGGCGATGAAGCGGTCACGATGGGCCAGGAAGACGTCGACCAGGCGGGGGTCGAAGCGGGTGCCCCGCCCGGCCGCGATGTGGGCCACGACCTCGGCCAGATCCATCGCCTCGCGGTAGACCCTGCGGTTGACCATGGCGTCGAAGACGTCGACCACGGCGGTGATGCGGCCGGCCAGGGGGATCTCCTCCCCCGCGAGCCCGGCCGGATAGCCGCTGCCGTCCCACGCCTCGTGGTGGGTCAGGGCGATCTCCGCGGCCGCCCGCATGAGGGGCCGCTCGCTGCGGGAGAGGATCTCGTACCCGATCGTGGTGTGGGTCCGCATGACCGCGAACTCGTCGGGCGTCAGGCGTCCCGGCTTGTTCAGGATCGCGTCGGGGATCCCCACCTTGCCCACGTCGTGCATGGGCGTGGCCACCCGCAGGACATCGGCGAGATCGGGCGCGCACCCGGCCAGGGAGGCCAGCAGGTGCGCCATCTCCCCCACGCGCAGCACGTGGTGGGCCGTCTCGCGCGAGCGGGTCTCCACCACGTCGCCCAGGGTCTGGATGATCTCCTTCTGGGACTCGATCAGGTCGAGGCTCAGGTTCACGTTCTGGAACGCCGTCGCCGCGTTGGTCATGAAGAGCCGGACGAGGCTCGCCTCGAGCCCCCCCAGCCCGCGCCGGTCGGCGACCAGGAACAGGGCCTGCCGGCCGTTGTCGGCCCGGATCAGGCGGGCATAGGCTTCGTCGCCCACCCACGGACGGTCGGTGGCCAGGACGTGCATGACCGGCGCCGCGAGCTCGGCCAGATCGACCTCGGCCAGGGACCGCTCCTCCAGGCCGGCGAAACGTCCGTAGGCCTGGCAGACGACGAAGCCGTCGCCCTCGTTGCGCGCGACCAGGGCCGCCACCGGGGAGCCGGCGGCGTCGGGCGCCGCGGTGCCGGCGGGGTCCAGCAACCCGACGAGATCGTGCAGGACCTGCTTCGTGAACCGCCGTCGCGATCGCCACTCGAAGAGTCCGCCGCTGGCCTCGATGACCCGCTGCATGCCGTGGCGGCTGCGCTCGATGGTCTGGAGATCCCGCCAGGAACGCAGGGCGCTCGTGACGGTCGTGTACAGCTTCTGCGAGGTGAGTTCGGTCTTCGCCTTGTAGTCGTTGATGTCGTAGCGCGCCACCACCTCGGTCTCGGGGGCCTGGCCGGGCTGCCCCGTGCGCAGGATGATCCGCACGTTGCGGTTGCCCAGGTCGCCCCGGATGTGCTGGACGAGACGGAGACCGCTGTCCTCCTGCTCCATCACCACATCGAGCAGGACCAGGGCGACGTCCGGATGCGCGGCCAGGACTTGCCGGGCGGCGGCGCCGGAGTGGGCGCTCAGCATCTCGAGCCCGCGGCCCTCGAAGGTGTAGTCCCGCAGCACGAGTCGCGTCAGCACGTGCACCTCCTCCTCGTCGTCGACGATGAGGATCTTCCAGGTGCGCGCTGCGACCCGTCCGGGGTCGGCGACGGGGGCCGCGGCGAAGACCAGCGGTCCGTCGCGTTCGGCCGCCGCGGCGGCGCGCGGATCAGACATGCTCGACCTCCTCCTGCCGGGGCACCCGGATCCGGAAGCGGGCGCCCCGGCCGGGCCTGCTCGCGCACGAGATGCTGCCGCCGAGGGTCTGGGTGACGTTGTTGTAGACGATGTGCATGCCCAGGCCCGTGCCGCCCCGGCCGCGCCGGGTCGTGTAGAAGGGCTCGTAGATCCGCGCCAGCTGCTCGGTGGTCATGCCGTTGCCGTTGTCGCTGTAGGTGAGCACGATCTCGTCGGACTCCGCGGCCACCTCGATGCGGATCTCCCCCACCAGCAGGCCGTCGAAGCCGTGCTTCAGCGAGTTCATGACCAGGTTGGAGAGGACCTGGTAGAGGGCGCCCGGATCGCAGGTCAGCACGACGTCGTCGGCGCATTCGCAGTGGATGCGGAAGCCCGTATTGCGCAGCCGCGGGCTGAAGCTGCGGATGACGTCCCGCAGGTACTCGCCGAGCGCGACCCGCCGCTTCTCGCCGGCCGTCTGGTCGACCGCCACGTTGCGGAACTTGTGCAGCAGGTCGGCGGCCCGCTGCAGGTTCGACCCGACCAGATGGGCCGACTCGCGGCTGTCCGCCAGGAAGTCCTCGAACTGCCGCTGCGTGAGGGTGCCGTCGCGGTACGAACGGTCGCAAGCCGCCTGCAGCTGGTCGAGATGAGACGCGGCGGTGACGCCGATGCCGATGGGCGTGTTGATCTCGTGGGACACGCCCGCCACCAGCCCGCCGAGGGCCGCCAGCTTCTCGGCCTCGAGCAGGCGCGCCTGGGCTTCGCGCACCAGGCGCTGGTTGCGCCGGTCGTCGGTGACGTCGCGCATGATCCCCTCGACCGAACGCAGCTGCCCCTCGCCGTCGAAGACCGGCGCCTCGAGCACCTCGAGCACCAGACGCCGGCCGTCCGCGGTGCGGGCCAGCAGTTCGTAGGGTGGCTGCTTGTAGCCGAGCAGGGACTTGGCCGCCGCCGCCCGGGCGCGCAGGTTGCGCTCTTCGCCGAACCAGCCGCGGAACGCCCGCGAGAGGGCGGCGGTGTCGGCGTGGCCCAGCACGTCGCGGTACGAGGGACTGGCGTAGGAGATGCCCCCGTCGGTGTCGAGTGAGTAGAAGACGTATCCCTCGCGCAGGCTCTCGATGATGCGGCGGTAGCGCCCTTCGCTCAGGCGCAGCGCCTCGTTGGCGGCGACGAGCTCCTGGGTGTTCTCGACGATGCGCCGTTCGAGGTTCTCGTTCAATTGCCGGTAGCGCGCCTCCGCGTCGCGGATCGAGGTCATGTCGGTGATCACCGCGAACCCGCCCTGGAAGGTGCCGTCCTCCCGGACGAGGGGCGACGGGCTGACCCGGGCGGGGAAGGTGCCGCCGTCGCGCCGCGGCACGTCCACCTCGAGAGCCTCGCCGGCGGCCAGGCCCCAGCCGGGCCAGACCGCCACCGGGAAGTCGGGCGGCAGGTCCAGGAAGAGGCCCACGTGCCGGTCGAGCAGTTCGTCCCGGTCGTAGCCCGTCAGGGCGCAGAGGCGG
>JAGRNP010000086.1 GCA_020440705.1 bacterium
ACCCCGCCGAGGACGGCCGCGAACACGCCGCGGGCCCCGGCGGGCCGGCGCCGGCGCGGCGGGGCGGCGGTCGGTCGGGATGAGCTGTGGTGGTGGTCCATGGGGCCTTCCTCGCCCGGGCTGCGGGGGCTTTCCTCTCGACGACAATGGACTCCGGGCCGCGCCCTGACAACAGGAAACGCGGTCGGCGGTTCCCGGCCCGCGAGCCTCTTGCTGACGGACGGGGCGGGAGGCACTATTCTGGGAGCGAAGAGGATCAGCCGCGGGCCGCCGGGCCCGCCCGACCGGGAGCCGCACCGCCTTGAACAACCCGAAATGCCCGGCCTGCCAAGCTCCGTTGCCCTGGGGCGGCCTGCTGCGCCAGCTGCTCGGCCCGCGCCGGGTCAATGCGGCGACGTGGGGCGCGGTCTGCCCCGGTTGCGGCGCCCAGCTCAAGGTGCCCGCGGGGCGCGTGCTGCTCATCGGCGCCTGCGGCATCTTCTTCGGCAGCCAGTCGTCGACGATCCTGGTCCTGCGCGACATGACCACGGTCTCCTACTGGCTGGCCACCCTGTGGCTCATCGTCGGCTTCTACGCGCTGGCGATCTTCTTCCTGCTGAAACTGGAGCCCTGCGATGAACCGCAAGCGTGACGTCCGCGCCATGATCGTGCTGCTGGTCGTGCTCGTGGCCGGGCTCTTCCTCGGCAACTGGCAGCGGGCCGACGCCATGGTGCCCGAGGACATCCTGGCCATGCGGTCGGTCGCGCTGCTGGACGTGGCCCCGGACGGCGCGTTCCTGCTCTACGGCGTGGGCGCTTGGGACGAGTCGGGGCGCGAGAACCTCGTCACGATCTTCCGTCGCGACCTGGCCACGGGACGCGACCAGCTCCTGTTCACGCCGGCCGAGGGGGCCCGCGGCCCGGTGGTGCGCCCGGACGGCGGCGCCATCGCCTACGTGCGTGGTGGCGAGTCCGGCGACGAGCTCTGGCTGATGGACACCCAGGGCGGCGAAAGGCGTCTCGTGGCCGTGGTGCCCGGCGGTCTGGGCGCCCTGCACTGGTCGCCGGCGGGCGATGCGCTGGCCTGGATCGCGCCGCGGGACGGCGGCGACTACGAGGGCGAAACCGGGCACCGGGTCGTGGCCGACGATCTGGCCTACCGCCACCTGGGCGCCGGCTACCGCGAGGGCCGCCTCGACGCCCTGCACGTGATCGAACTGGCCGACGGCGCCGTGCGCCGGATCGCCGGCGGTCCCGACGCCGAGCCGGCCCTCGACGTGCGTGCGTGTTCCTGGTCGCCCGACGGGACGCGCCTCGTGTTCGCGGCCAAGCGCCGGGCCGATCTGGGCTGGAACCTGAACCAGGACCTGTGGCTGGTCGGCCGGGGTGGCGGCGAGCCCGGGCTGCTGACGACGAATCCCGGCGAGGACGCGAGCCCGGTCTGGCACCGGCCCGACCGCATCGCCTACACGCGGGCCACCGATCCCCTGTGGGAGTCGGCGCCGCGCACGGTGGCCGAGCTCGATCCGGCCACGGGCGAGGTGGGCGGCCTCACCCTGCACGGCGCGGACTTCGGCGACTGGTTCCGGAACTTCGTCATGATCGACGGGGTGCCCCACGTGCTCGGCGCACGCCGGGGCTGCCTCGACCTGGTCCGGTTCGGGCCCGACGGCCCGCAGGTCCTGACCGGCGGCGGCCACGACTTCTGGTCGCTGAAGGCGGCGGGCCGGCAGGTCTTCCTGCAGGGCGCGGGCCAGACCCTGCCGGGGGCCGTCTTCCAGGTCGATCTGGCCGAGAAGCGCATGCCGCCCCACCGGGCGCGCATCGTCGTCGACCCGAATCGCGACTGGCGGCAGCGGGTGGGTCTCGTCGAGCCGGAGCGATTCAGCCTGAAGGTCGCGGGCCGCGAGATCGAGGGCTGGATCTTCATGCCCGAGCACGTGGCGCCGGGCCAGAAGGTGCCCACCGTGCTCAGCATCCACGGGGGTCCCGAATGGATGTACGGCGGCTACTTCCTGCCCGAGTTCCACATCCTGCCGCGCTTCGGCTACGCCGTGGTGATCTGCAACCCGACCGGCAGCATGGGCTACGGCACGGCGTTCATGGCCGACGTGCAGGGCGACTGGACCGGCCGCCCGGCGCGCGAGGTCCTCGCCGTGCTCGACGCGATGGTCGACCGCGGCTGGGCCGACCCGGAGCGGCTGGCGCTCATGGGCGGCAGCTACGGCGGCTTCCTCGGCGCGGCCCTCACGACCCAGACCGACCGCTTCGCCGCCGCGGCTCTCGACCGCATGTTCGGCGACGCGGAGACCTTCTGGGGCACGACCGACGAGAAGTGGTTCCCCGAATGGGAATTCGGCGGTCGGCCATGGGATCCGCAGGCCGTCGAGACCTACGCGCGCAACTCGCCCTTCGCCCGGGTGGGGCAGGTGACGACGCCGACCCTGCTCAGCCACGGCCTGCGCGACTACCGGTGCCTCGCGGCCGGACCGGAGATGTGGTTCTCGGCGCTGCAGGCCCGCGGCGTCCCGTCGCGGTTCCTCCGCTTCGAGTCCGAGGGCCACGGCATCCGGCGCGCCGACAATCAGGTCTTCTACGCCAACCAGCTGCTGAACTGGTTCGACGAGCACGTGCTCGGTCCGGTGGGACCGGAGGGCGTGGCCGGCGACGACCCCCCGGGACGCCATGATTGACGGACCGCGCACCGCCCCGACGCCCGCCAAGCGGGCCAGCCTGTGGTTGCTGACGGCGGCCATGGTGCTGGTCATCGGGCTCAAGTCGTACGCCCCGCCGGTGGCGGGGATCCCCTGGCACGCCTTCGGCTGGCCGCTGCTGGCGGCGGGCCTGCTGCTGGGCCGGCGCGCCCGCGACCCCGAGGGCACCTGGGGCAAGACCACCGTGCTCCTGGCCTACCTCGTGGTGGTGCTCTTCTTCACCCGCATCGACGGCGACACCACCGACGGGCACGTGCTCGAGCTCGCCCTGAAGCTGGGCGTGGGCATCCTCGTGATCCCCGCCCTGGCGGCCAAGTACTGGCTCGGCCAGCCCCTCGACTACAGCTGGTTCCGCGGGCGCTGGTCGCTGAAGATGTGGCTGTGGCTGCCGGCCGGCTTCGTGCTGGCCTACGTGTTCATGTGGCTGTACTTCCACGAGTGGACGCCGACGCTGCACCTGAGCTGGCCGCTGCCCCTGGAGGGCGACCGCACCGAGGCCCTCTGGCGGCTCTTCTGGGGTTGCAACTTCGTGGGCGTGTGGGACGAACTGGCGTTCATCAACTTCGTCTTCGTCCTGCTGGCGCGGCACTTCCGTTTCGGCGAGGCGAACCTGGCCCAGGCGGTGTTCTTCACCAGCTTCCTGCACGAGATGGCCTTCGTGGGCTGGGGGCCGGTCGTGATCTATGCCTTCGCGCTGGTCCAGGGCTTCACCTACCGCCGCACCGGCTCGCTGTTCTACATCGTGATCCTGCACCTGATGATCGATTCGATCCTGTTCTACATGATCGCCAACCGGTGGTATCCGGGCTGGGGGTGGCACCCGTGGTGAGGACGTCCGCGGTCGCCTGCGGCCTGCTGCTGCTCGGCGCGGGCCTGGCCCTCGCCGGGGGGCCGCCCGAGCCCGTGTGGCGCGAACTGGAGCCCGGTCTCGAGGTGGGGCGCTTCGCCTCGCCGTCGCGCCGCCCGACGCCCGACGGCGACCTGACGGTGCTGCGCATCGACCCGGGCCGCTTCGCCCTGAAGCTGATCACCACCGCCGCCGACGACCCGGTGCCCGGCCGCGACGTGGTGGACTGGTGCGCCGAGCACGACCTGCTCGCCGCGGTGAACGCCGGCATGTACCAGGCCAACCGGCGCACCCACGTGGGCTACTGCAAGGTCGAGGGGCGGGTGGTCAACGGCTTCGCCAACGACTACCTGAGCGTGGCGGCGTTCGGGCCGCTCGATCCGGCCGACCCGCCCTTCCGCATCTTCGACCTGGACGAGATCTCCCTCGAGGACGTGGCGGCGCGCTACGCCAACGTGGTGCAGAACCTGCGGCTCATCAAGCGCGCGCGGGAGAACCGCTGGCAGCCGGACGACGATCGCTGGCGCGAGGCCGCCCTGGCCGAGGACGCCGCGGGCCGGGCCCTGATCGTGTACTGCCGCACCTCCTGGTCGATGCAGGAGTTCAACGAGATCCTGCTCTCCCTGCCCCTGGACGTGGTGGCGGCCCAGCACCTCGAGGGCCGCAGCCAGGCCCGCTTCCACATCGCCCATCCCGACCACGCAAGCGGCCCGGGCGACGTCGCGCCCGGGCCGTTGCTGCCCAACGTGCTGGGGGTCGTGCGGCGCGCGGCCCCGCCGGCGGCGGGCCGCTGACCGCCCGCGTTCCTACCTGACGATCACCACCCGGCCGGTGCGCACCTCGCGCCCGGTGTCCATGCGCACGAAGTACAGGCCGCTGGCCACGGCGCGGCCGTTCGCGTCGCGGCCGTCCCAGACCAGGGTGCTGGCGCCGCCGGCGACCGACCCGCTGTGCAGGCGGCGGACCCGGGCGCCCCGGGTGTCGTACACGGCGACGGTCACGTCCTGGCGGTCGGGGAGGGTCAGGCGCAGCTGCGCGCCCGAACCGCTCACGGTGCCGAGGACACGCAGGTCGACCGGCAGCACGATCCCGTCGCCGACCGGCGTGGCGGCCGTGACGCTGAACGGCGTGGCGGCGCAGAGGAGCGAGCGGCGGTCGCTCTCGCCGGCCCACGCCCGCCACCAGTAGTCGCCCTCGGCCAAGCCGGGCAGGGTCCAGGCGGTCTCGCCGGCCCCGGCGGCGACGTCGTCGGCCGCGGCCACGAGCTGGGTGCAGGCCGCGTCGGCGTAGACCCGGAAACCGTAGGACAGGGTCTGGCCCAGGGGGTCGGTCACGTTGCCCACGCGCAGCTCGCCGGCCGGCGCGACCGCGACGCCGATCGGCGCCACCGGCGCCGGGGCGGGCGGCACCTCGCCGCCGGCGAAGCCGATCACCTCGACGTCGTCGATGTACCAGCCGTCGTAGACCACCGAGTAGTCGGTCTCGAGCAGGAAGCGGATCTGCACCTCGCCGCTGACGTACGGCGACAGGTCGAGGTCGACCTGGCTCCAGCTCGTGTTCGTGCCAGTGTAGCTGGCGACGGTCGTCCAGATGCCGCCGGATCCCACCTGCACGCGACCGTAGTCGTAGTTCGACTCGATCTGGTAGCGGTGCCAGAAGCGCAGCCGCGTCGCCTGCAGGGGCAGGCTGATGGTGGCGCTCGTGGCCGAGTCGTTGCCGTAGTTGCCCGCCGGCGTGTCGGTGAGCGACCGCGACGGGGAGTGGCTGTAGGCGGCCGAGGTGCCCCACAGGCCGGTCAGGGTCCAGGCCCCGGTGCCCGTCTCGAAGTCGTCGCTGAAGAGGGCCGCCGCCTCGCCCACGGGGAAGCTGAGCGGGAAGCTCAGGTCGCCGTCGGCCATGTGCACGGTGACGGTGAAGGCGACCACGTGGCCGGACGGGCAGGCGGGGTCGACGCTGAACGGCAGCGGGTCGGCGGCGAGGTCGGTCTGGCCCAGGCTCGGCAGGGAGCCGATGGTGCGCGTCGCGGCGGTGAACTGCACCCACGGATCGTCGGTGGCGACGGTCACGTCGAAGCCCAGTTCGCTGACGTACACCGACTGGTTCTCGAGGGTGAAGCTGAGCTCGGCCGACTGGCCGGGCAGCACGGTCTTGGCGGCGTTCAGCACCACCGGCGTGTGGACGGCCACGAACGACCCCGCCGCGCGCATCAGGTAGATGTGGGGCCAGAGGTTGTCCTGGAACAGGGGCCCGCGCCGCGACTCGGCGGGCCAGAAGCCGTCCGAGCCGCCGCCGATCTCGTTGCTGAACGAGAAGAACTTCACGTGCTTCGACTCGTCGCCGTAGGCCCAGTCGAAGGCGCCGCCGTTCACGTCGTAGAGGACGTCGCCGGGCTGGCCGGGATCGTAGCCGTTGAACTTGGTCATCTCGAGGGCCATGTGGTCGAAGACCGCGTCGTCGGCGGTCGGCGTGGTGACGTAGCCCCAGGGATAGAGGGTCAGGTTGCTGTAGGTGTGCACCGTGTCGTGGGTGCGGATCTCGCGGCTGTTGATGAAGCCGGTCAGGGCCTGGATCTCGACCTCGGAGGCCGGCGAGGGACCGCGGTAGGTCTCGCTCGACGGGTCGCCGCTGCTGCCGATGTTGTCATAGCCCCAGCGGTAGGAGTAGTTGCGGTTCAGGTCGACGCCGTAGCTGCCGTCGCCGTTGGGGCGCCGGTTCTTGCGCCACAGGCCGCCGCCCGAGGGGTTGGTCAGCTCGTTGTAGACGAAGCCGTCCGGGTTGACGATGGGCACGACGTACAGCTCGCGGTTGTCCACCAGCCAGGTGATCTCCGGATCGGTGCCGTAGTTCTGCGCCAGGTACTCGGCGAACATGACCGGGAACTCCGAGGCCATGATCTCGCGCGAGTGGTGCAGGCCGTCGATGAGGATCTCGGGCTCGTTCTCGTCGACCTCCGGGTTGTCCGACACGCGGAAGGCGTAGATCTCGCGGCCCTCGTAGCTGAGGCCGATGGACCACTTGGCGCTGACGACGTCCGGGTACATGGCGTGCAGGCTGTCCATCCAGGCGATGCTCTCGCTGCGGGTGTGGAAGATGCCGAAGCCGACGCCCTTGTCGCCGTAGGAGAGGCTGGCCTCGAGGTTCTCCTCGACCACCTCGATGCTGCGGCCGGACGCGCGCAGGAAGGCGAGCGCCCGCGCGTCGGCGGCGATGTCCACCGAGACGCCCGGCTTGAAATGGATCACGTCGAGCAGGCCGCGGTTCGCCCGGACGAAGTCGGCGTCGGCGGGAGAGCTGATGTCGATCCGCACGAGGCGGTGGGGCGCGGGGTCGGCGGCGAGGGCGGCCGTGGCGCAGGCGAAGGCGACCAGAACGGGCACGAGGAGTTGGCGAGCGCGGGGCATGTCGGAACTTCCCTCCGGAACGGGCGAAACCCCGGGACGGCCCCGGGGCGGACGATGGTGTGGCCCTTGATTCTACCGGATCCGGGCCCGCGAAACAAATGCCCCGTGCGCCGGGCCCGGTGCGCGCCAGGTCCCCCGGGTACGGCAAGAGGCGCCGGAACCCGCCCGGCGCCTCTGCTTCCGCTGGTGGAACCCGCTGACCTACTTGGACTTGTCCACTTCGGCGCAGGTGCCCTTGACCGCGTTGATCGACACGGCGAGAGCCTTCTTCTCCTCGGCCGTCAGCTTGATCTTCACGATCTCCTCGACGCCGTTGCGGCCCAGGATGGCCGGCACGCCCAGGAAGAGGCCCTTCACGCCGTACTCGCCGTTCAGGTAGGCGGCCACGGGCAGGATCTTCCGCTTGTCGAAGGCGATGGCTTCGATCATCTCGAGCGCGCTCACCGCCGGGCTGACGAAGGCCGAGCCGCTGCCCAGCAGGCCCACGACCTCGCCGCCGGCGCCGCGGGTGCGGGTCTCGATCTTGGCCAGCTTGGCCTTGGAGACGAACTGCTCGACGGGCAGGCCGTAGACGCGGCAGGCGCTCCGCACGGGCACCATGGTGTCGCCGTGGCCGCCGAGCACGACCGCCTCGATGTTCTCCACCGAGACGTTGGCCTCCTTGGCCACGAAGTACTTGTAGCGGGCGCTGTCCAGCACGCCGGCCATGCCCATGATCTTGTTGGGCTTGCACTTCAGCTTCTTGAAGAGACGGTAGACGATGGCGTCGAGAGGGTTGGCGATGGAGATCACGAAGGCGTTCGGGGCGTACTTCCTGATCCCCTCGGCGACCATGTCGGTGATCTTCAGGTTCGTCGCCAGCAGTTCCTCGCGCGAGGGGAAGGTGCCGTCGGGACGGGCCTTGCGGGGCACGCCGGCGGTGTTGATGATGAAGTCGGCGCCCTCGAGCACCTCGTAGGTCTTGCTGCCCTCGAGGTTCACGTCGCGGCCGTAGACCGGGGTCGCCTCGGCGATGTCCAGGCACTTGCCCTTGGCGAAGTCGGGCGGAG
Organism: bacterium; assembly: GCA_020440705.1. NCBI lineage: Bacteria > bacterium. Next base: position 7,991 of record JAGRNP010000086.1, read on the forward strand.
CGACGTCCACCAGGCCGATGTTGCGGGCCAGCCCGCGGTTGACGATCTCCGAAGCGGCGACGCCACCGATGTTGCCGCCACCGACGATACCGATCTTGTTGATCATGACACCAGTCTCCTTGCACATTGGCGATCCGACACGGATGGACGCCGGTTCGCGCCTGGGATTTCGGGTTGTCGGCACGTTAACACCCTGGCGGGCGGAATTCCAGCATATTCGCTATTATGCAGGAGTTAAGCCGATCGTTCCGTCGAGAATGAGTATGGATTTCAGGAGACATCGATGACCGGAAAGCACGCCAACAACTGGGACAACCGCTACGACCAGGAGCGCTACTTCTACGGCACCGAGCCGAACCATCTGGTGGCGCGGGTCCTGCCGGGACTGCCCCGGGGCCGGGTGCTCTGCCTGGCCGAAGGCGAGGGCCGCAACGCCGTGTATGCCGCGACCCTGGGGCACCAGGTGGTGGCCGTGGACGAGAGCTTCGTCGGGCGGCGCAAGGCCCTCGAGCTGGCCGAGTACAGCGGCGTCGACCTGGAGTACCGCCTCGACGACGTCATCGGCGGCGCCTGGACCGACGAGACCTGGGACGTCATCGTGCTCTGTTTCGCCCACCTGGATCCGGCCTACATGCCCTCGGTGCACGCCGCGTGCGCGGCGGCCCTGGCCCCGGGCGGCACCCTCGTGCTCTGCTCGTTCAGCAGGGCGCAGTTCGGACGGAAGTCGGGCGGTCCGCCGCGGCTCGAATGGCTGCACGACGCCACCGAACTGGAGCGGCAGTTCCCCGGCCTGACGCTCGAGATGGAGGAGAAGGAAGTGCACCTGTCCGAGGGGACGGGGCACGTGGGCGCGGCCATGGTGATCGAGATGGTGGGGCGCAAGCCGGCGCGGTGACGCGGCGCCGACGCCGCGTCACCCCGGCCCGCATGCTACTTGATCAGGGCGAGAGCACGGGTGGCCCGCTCCCGCCCGCTTTCCGCGATGCAGTAGTACACCCCCGACGCGGCGGGTCCGCCGGCGTCGGTCAGGCCGTTCCAGGTGAACTCGTGCCGACCGGCGTCGAGGGGGATGCCGCCCGCGAGCGTGCGCACGGTCCGGCCCCGCACGTCGCAGATGCGCACCTTCACCACGCCCGCCTTCGCCAGCGACAGGGCCACCGTCGTCTTCGGATTGAACGGATTCGGCCACGCTTCCGCGATCGCCAGGCGCGGGTTCGGAAGGTCGCCGACCCCGGACAGCTCCTGGCCCTGCTGGCACGAGTCCAGGATGCCGTCGCCGTTCCAGTCGCGGCCCGGATCGAGGGCGATATCCTCGTCGTCGGGCACCCCGTTCAGGTCGCAATCGGGCGCCAGACCGTCCGGGCACGACAGGGGCAGGATCCGCAGGCCGCCGGCGCCGTCGGCCACCGTCAGGACCGGGTACATGAACTCGAGGAAGCAGGCGCTGTCCCCCGTCGAACCCTGGCCGGACAGCTTCGGCACGGTGGGTGTGGAGATGTCGCAGACGAGGGTCCCGAGCGGCCCCGCGGCGAGATAGGCGTGATCTCCGAACACGGAGATGCCGGTGACGTACCGGGCCGTCGGCAACCCGGCGACGATCGCGGGCGCCGCCGGCGACGACACGTCGACGACGACCAGGCCCTGGGCCGTGGCCACGAAGGCGTGATCCCCCTTGAGGGCCACGTCCCAGGCGTAGCCCGTCGGCGAACCGCCCATCTCGATGGGCTTGGCGGGATCCGCGACGACCACGATCTGCAGCCCCGGGCCCGTGCCGGTGATGTAGGCCCGCCCCCCGTCCACCAGCACGTTCTCGCAGTACTGGCCGTTGGCGAAGGTGCCGAGCGGAACCGGCACGGCCGGGTTCGTGATGTCGAAGATCCGCAGGCCGGCCGAACCGTCCGCCACGTAGAGCCGCTCGTTCCGGACGGTGACGCCGTTGACCGCGTCGTCGGCGGCGATCTCACCCACGATGACCGGCAGCGCCGGGTCGGCGAGGTCGACGATCTGGAGTCCGCCCGCTTCGCAGGCCACGAACGCGTGGTCGCCCGACTGCACCGCGTGCACCGCGGGGCCCGGCAGGGGCAGGCTGCCGAGCAGCACCGGGGCGGAGGGGTCGGCCGCATCGAACACGGAGAGGCCGCCGGTCGAGTCGGCGACGCACACGCGGTCGCCGAGGACGCTGACGCCCACGGCGCGTCCGGCGGTGGCTGTGGCCGACAGGGAATCGGCGGCGCCCGCCGGCACGGCCGTGATCACGTGGAGGTCGGACGCGCAGAGGTAGATCCGGTCGCCGGCCGCCGCGACATGGCCACCGAAGCCGTTCGTCTCGACATGGTCGACGACGGCCGGCAGGGCCGGGTCGGCGATGTTGACGACCAGGAGATCGGACTGGTCGGCGGCGAGATAGGCGACGTCGCCGACCACGGCTACATCCCTGGTCGGGACCGCGAGGCTCCCCACGATCACCGGCAGCGCCGGCGCCGTCAGATCGAGCACGAGGAGGGACCACGCCTGGGACACGTACGCCATGGGGGCGTCGAAGGTGATCCGGTCGGCCGAACCCGGCGTGTCGAGGGTGTGGACGAGCGCCGGCGATCCGGGCACGGAGATGTCGTAGACATGGATGTGGCTGCCCATGTAGTCGCCGGCCGCCAGGTAGGCGTATTCGCCCAGGATCCGGATGTTTCGCGCGATGCCGTCGACCGGGATCGTGGCCGTCAGCGCAGGGGCCGCCGGATTGGAGACATCGACGACCTGCAGGCCGGTCGAAGCGGCGGCGAGATAGGCCCAGGAGCCCGCAACGGCCACGCCGGCCGCCCCCTCCGAGCCCGTCGCCACCTGCCCGATGATCGTTGGAACCGCCGGATCGGAGACGTCGACGATCCGCAGCCCATAGAACGCGACCGGCGCGTACACGAGATCACCGACGCGGTCGAGGTCGCTGACCAGATCACCCAGGTCGACCCAGCCCTGGGGTGCGGGCAGGTCGGGGTCGCTGAAGTCGAAGACGCCGAGCATCGTGGCCGACATGGCCACGGCCTGGTCGCCGTCCAGGAGGATGGCGCCGTACATGCCGGGACCGTCCACCGAATTGAGGACGCGGTCGCCCATGGGATAGCCGACGCACTGGCCGACGGCCGGGCCGGCGGCGAGCGGCATGAGGCCCGCCAGGAGCAGACAGGCCCCGACGAGCGCGAAGACGGACGAGCCGGCGGGACGATGGAGGGCAAGAAGGGCGAAGCGGATCACGGTGGTCCTCCCCCACGATATGGGCACGGATAGGGCGATCGGGGTCATGAGTGCCCGGCCGCGGATTCCTGTGGCGGGGGAAGGCGGACGCCTGACGCAGGCGTAGCCGTGCGATCCCCCCGGGAAGGGTACCACGATCACGGCCGGCCGTGGGCGAAAACCGGAGGAAGGCGGCGGGAAGCCTAGCCGAAGGTCCCCGCCACCGCGATCGCCGACCAGGTCTCGAAGGTGCCGCCGTCCGGCGCCTGCCCGGGGCCGGTCATGGCGACGAGCTCGGACGCGGGGAGCCACAGGGCCCGGTGGGGCTCGGCCTGGGCGCTGACCAGCTCCATGAGCGCGGCGTCGGTGCCGTCCAGCCCGTCCAGATCGACCCGGAAGACCACCCCGAAGTGCACGCTCGAGACATCGTCGGCGTCGGAGTTGATGAAGCCGGTCATGGTCAGGGCGTCGGCGCCGGGGTTCAGGCCGGTCTCCTCTTCCATCTCGCGCAGGGCCGTGGCCAGCACCAGCCCGTTGGTCTTCACCGTGGCGTCGTCCCGGTCGAGGGGCTCGATGTGGCCGCCGAAGCCCACCGACCACAGGCCGCCGAGCCGCGCCTCGGTGTGCTTGGTGCGGCGCTGGTAGCAGAGCACGCGGGCATCGTCGCCCGTGCCGCGCTGCAGCATCAGGTAGGGGATGAGCTGCTTGTAGTGGGAGTTGTGCTCCATGTAGTCGCGCTCGGCGAAGAAGAGGTGCGTCCCCAGGCCGTCGAGGTCGACCGCGTCGGGGGACAGGAAGCCCTGGGGGCTGAGGCCGGGGAAGAGGTGCTTGCGTTCGATGACCAGGATGGTGCGCACGGCGGGGCCTTTCCGGGACGGGACTGCGGGAGCGACGATTCGGACGCGCCAATCTAGCACAAGATCCAGGGCGGAGACAGTTTTCGCGAAATGACGCCCGCGAGCCGACGCGACGGCAGGATCGGTGCCCTGCCGTCTGTTCCCGGCCGAGAGAGCGCCGCCTAGGGCAGGAACCGCCCCACATTCGCCAGCTTTTGCGGCAGGTATTCGTCGATCACGTAGTTCAGCCCGTGCTTGGCCAGGGCCTGCTGCTCGGCGCGGACCCCCATCTTGATCATCTGCTCGAGCGCCAGCTGCCACGGCCGGTAGTGCAGGATGAAGGGGTCGTTCTTCAGGGCGTCCCGGGCGCGCTTGATGTCGACGTCCTTCAGCGGGTGGGTCGGCAGCTGGTAGTCGATGATGTCCTGGGGCGTGATGCCCAGCAGGTGGGCCTGGGGCACGCAGAAGTACTCGTTCAGGTGGGCGGCATTGCCCGAGCCCACCTTCAGGGTGCGGTAGATGTTCGAGAAGCCGTAGGGATCGCCGTCGACGAAGACGTACACGGGCAGGCCGTAGCTGTCGGCGAGGCGCCGCACGAAGCGGCGGCAGGCGCGGGTCGGCACGCCGCCGAGGGAGATCAGGATGCAGTTGGCCGTCTTCCAGTAGTTGTGCTTCACCAGGCGCTGGAACATGCCGGCGGTCTCGATGCAGAGGATGAACTGGGCGTCGGTCTCGAACTTGAGCTCCTCGACCGAGATGGGGATGGAGTAGGCGCCGCTGCCGAAGCGGGTGCAGTCGATGCGGAGCTCCTCGCCGGTGTCGCGGTCGTGGTCGATCACGACGAGGCGCCCGGCCACGTCGCCGCCCTTCTCCTCGGGCACGAAGCCGAGCTGCTCGCGGTTCACGCCGAAGAAGGCCTCCACGTCCTCCATCACCGTGTCCGACTCGGGCTGCTCCTTGAAGCGGGCCTCGGCCCAGTTCTTCGAGACGTAGTACGCCTCCCGCTTGGTGGCGATGTCGTCGGTCTCGATGAGTTCCTTCGAGAGCGCCATCATCTTCAGGGTCTGGGCGAAGGTCTTGACGGTGTTCACCGTCAGGGTGCGCTCCTTGAGCTTGCCCTTCAGCTTGAAGTACCCGGTCTTGGCGTTGTAGTCGACGTTGTTCAGCGACCGCAGGGGGAACTTCATGTTCGGCTTCTGGCCCAGGAGGATCTTCTGCCGGATGATGTTCGACTCGGTGCGGATGCGGCGCGAGACCTTGCTGTAGGCGGTGCCGCGGGCCGACGTCGACTCGTCGGTGGTGTTCACCCGCGGGGGGCCCCCGGCCGTGGTCTTCGGGGCGGCCGGGCCCGGCGCCCTGGCCGCGGTCTTCTTGGCGGCCGCCTTCTTCGTCGTCTTCTTCGCGGCGGCGACTGCGGGGGCGGACGCGGCGGGGGCGGACGCGGACGCCGACTTCGGAGCGGACCCGAATCCGAGCTCACCCTGGCCGGACTCGGCGGCGGAGCGGGCGGTCTTCTTCGTGACCTTCTTCGTCGGCTTCCGGGCGGGCGCTTTCTTCACGGCCTTTTTCGTGGTCTTCTTCGCGGTCGGTTTCTTCGCCAATGCGGTTACCTCGGGTCCGGGTCCGGTTGCGGGCGGCTAGAGCTTGCGGCTGCGCTCGAGGGTGTCGGTGAGGGTCGCGATGACCTCGTCCTTCTCCTGGTCGGAGATCAGCAGGATCTCCTGCAGCGCGTCCCCGATGTGGGGGATGTACTTCTGGATGTAGCTCTGCTTCTTCAGGGCGTCCTTCTCGCGGGCGCGGCGCCGGATGTGCTTGCCGAGGCGGCGGCCGGCCTCCTGCAGGGCGAGCTTCATCTCCTTGATGATCTCGGGGTAGTGGGCCACGGCCTCCTTCGACTCGGAGGTGAACGGCACCCACACCGAGGCCATGTGCACCAGCACCACCAGCGGCGCCGTGGGCAGGGCGCCCTTGCTCTGCTGCAGGCCGTAGCTGCGCCAGTTGCTGGTCAATACGGCCTTGTGGATGGCGCAGGCGGAGTTCTGGTACAGCAGGGGCACGCGGTTGGCGAAGCGCATCAGCTTGGCCAGCTCGTCGCCGGGCAGCTGGCCGCCATAGGCCAGACCGACCTCGATCTGGAAGGGGTTGCCGCGGTAGACGGCCGCCGGCCGCGTGACCGAAGTGTAGAACTCGGCCTCGACGCCCGACTTGAGGCCGGCCATGACCAGGTCCTCGCCGATGGGCGAGAGGCAGTCGGTGGGCGGGCTGGCGATGCGCGTCTCGGCGATGGCGTCGAGCAGGTTCTGGATGTCTTCCTGCACCAGGCGCTTGGGGTTCTTGCGGGCCGGGATGTTCGCCGTCTCGAGGATCTGCTCGGCGGTCTTGGCGCCGACGCGGCAGAACTCGTCCTTCAGGAAGGCGTTCACGTTGCGCGACTCGGTGTCCTGCAGCATGCGCGTCAGGATGCCCAGCTCGACGCCGTACGGGTGCGGCTTGATCTCCTGCGCCTCGGGCGGCAGTTCGGTGGTCGCGTTGGCGTACACCAGCGTTTCGCCCTTGGGGTTCCTGTAGGTCAGGTGCAGGTGCGGGTTCGCGATGGCCGTCTGCTCGAGGTAGTTGTCGACCGAGTGCTGGCCGCGCTTGTAGCTGCCGGTGAGCGTGATCTCGATGCGCGTGCCGCGGTCCTTCTCCCAGATGGTCTCGTCGCCGGCCAGGATCGTGGGCTCGTTCTTCTTCAGGTCGAGCTTGATCTGGAAGCGGTGGGCGGGGGCCTTGGGGCCGGTGCGGCTGTAGATGGTGACCGGCTCGCCGGTGGTCAGCTGGCCGTACATGCCGGCGGCCGAGATGCCGATGCCCTGCTGGCCGCGGGTCTGCTTGAGCGAGTGGAACTTGCTGCCGTACAGCAGCTTGCCGAAGATCCGCGGGATCTGGGCCTTGACGATGCCCGGCCCGTTGTCCTCGATGATGAGCTTGAAGCGGTCTTCCTTGGTGGCGGCGGCGGTCTTGCCGTTGCCGTTCTTCTTCTCGGCGGCGGCGCCGTCGTCGAGACTCGAAAGCTCGAGACCGAGCTTCTGCGGGTAGTCGGGCCGGATCTCGACGAACAGGCGCGGCGGGATGCCCGCCTCCTCGCACGCGTCGAGGCTGTTGTCGACGGCTTCCTTGATGGTGGTCAGGAGCGCCTTGGCCGGCGAGTCGAAGCCGAGCAGGTGCCGGTTCTTGGTGAAGAACTCGCTGATGGAGATGGCGCGCTGGTTGGCGGCCATGGCGTTGGCGTCCTTGGGGGAGCGCTTCTTCGCCGAGGAACTGCGGGGTGCGGCCATGCCGGTAACCTTCCGTGGTCGAGCCGGAGCCTGTCGGGATGTCCGAAAGCGGGCAGGGCTGGGTTGTCCGGAAACTCGGTTGCGTCGCGTCGAGCCTGCTCGAGAACCTGTGCGGGATCCGCGGTGGCCGAAAAATAGGGCAACGCCGGGCCCGGGGTCAACGGTAAAGGGACTTGAGGCCCCCGAACGACGTCCTGACCGTCGGCACGTTGTCGTCGCAGAGGAACTCGATGTCGAACCCGCCCATCTGCTCGGTATCCGGGGGGCGCACGGCGTCGACGCCGACGTACCAGGTGCCCGCCGCGGCGCCCTCGTTGACCAGGGCGTAGGTCTCGCTCCCCCCGGCGAGCCGCTCGTCCACGAAGGCGACGCACTCGGCGTCGGGGCCGCAGCTGCGGAAGATCCACAGGCACACGTCGAAGACCGGCTGGATGTCCAGGGCGGTGATCACCACGTCGTGGCCCGCCGGCAGCGTCAGGGCGTACCACTGTTCGCCGGCGGTGCGGGGGAAGGTGCCGCAGGCGAAGCTGCGCAGCAGGTCGGGCTGTCCGAAGAGGGTCTCGTCCGCGATGGTGACGGTCGTGCCCGCGCAGGCGACCGGCGTGGCGTCGCCGGTGCAGATCCCGTCGGGCAGGCCCACCGGCCGGGTCGTCAGTGCGAGCTCGAAGGCGCCGGCGTCGCCGTTGGCGCCGTCGACGACGAGGTAGTAGGTCTGGACGTCGAGCACGGCCGTGAACTCGGTGTTGGCGCCCACCAGGCAGTCGTCGCTGTCGCAGCCGGACAGGAGGAAGAGATCGAGGTCCCGGGTCGGATCGAGTGCCCGCAGGAAGGCATGCAATTCGAGCCCGGCGGCCACCTCGAGGCGATAGACGGGCTCCGGGCCCGACTCGGACCAGGGGGCGCAGGGGTAGCCCGACAGGACGTTGCTCCGGCCGGTGGTGCTGTCGGCGAGGGTGGAGTCCATGCCGACGGTGAGGGTGAGCACGTCGGGCGGGTCGCAGGGGAAGGGCACCCGCTGGTAGACGAAGTCGGGGTCGGCGGGCTTGAGGTCGGGGCCGACGCTGCGCAGCTCGAAGGCGTGGGCGAGGGTGGGCAAGGCCAGCAGCACGACGGCGGCACAGGCCAAGACGTTGCGATGGAAGGGCATGGCCGAACGCATGGGACGGGCACTCGCAATCTCAGGGGAGGGACCGGGAGCCGCGGCCCGCGCGGCGGGGCCGACCCTCTAAGCTTAGCACACGGGCCGCCGGGCGCCAAATCCCGGGGCGGCCGCGCGTCACAAAAGCGTTAACTCTTTTCGAACATTGACGATCTAGGACGCGAGCCTATTTTTGCGGGACATCCCTGCAGAGCAACCGCGGCCGGGACGACCGACGTCGCCCGGGGCCGCCCACCCCGCCCAGCCGCCGTGCTGACCAAGGAGCCGGGAAAAATGAGAGTCAACTTCGTCGATCTGAAAGCCCAGTACCAGACCATCAGGACCGAAGTGGACGCGGCCATCCAGGGCGTGCTGGACAGCTGCGCGTTCGTCAACGCGCGCGGCTTCGAGGGCGAGTTCGCCGCCTACTGCGAACGCAAGCACTGCGTCGGCGTGGGCAACGGCACCGACGCCCTCGCCATGGCCATGTGGAGCGCGGGCCTCGGACCCGGCGACGAGGCCATCACTGCGGCCAACACCTTCATCGCCACGGCCGAGGGCATCGGCTGGACCGGCGCGACCCCGGTCTTCGTCGACTGCGATCCGGTGAGCTACAACCTCGACCCGACGAAGATCGAGGCGGCCATCACGGCGAAGACGAAGGCCATCGTGCCGGTGCACCTGTACGGCCAGCCCGCCGACATGGACCCGATCATGGCCATCGCCGAGAAGCACGGCCTGATGGTCATCGAGGACTGCGCCCAGTCCCACGGCGCGACCTACAAGGGCCGCAAGGCCGGCACCTTCGGCCGGGCGGCGTGCTACAGCTTCTATCCGGGCAAGAACCTCGGCGCCTACGGCGACGCCGGCGCGGTCACGACCGACGACGAGGCGCTCGCGGTGCAGATCCGCCAGCTCGGCGACCACGGCTCGAAGGTCAAGTACCAGCACGATTTCGAGGGCCTGAACAGCCGGCTCGACGGCATCCAGGGCGCGGTGCTCGGCGTCAAGCTGAAGCACCTCGACGAGTGGACCGACCGCCGCATCGAGGTGGCCCGGATGTACAACGAGGGCCTCGCGGACGTGTGCATCGTGCCGCAGACGGCGCCCGACGTGCGCCACGTCTTCCACCTGTACGTGATCCAGGTGAACAATCGCGAGGAGCTGATGACCCACCTGCAGGAGCAGGGGATCGCCAGCGGCATCCACTATCCGGTGCCCCTGCCCGTGACGCCGGCCTACGCCCACCTGGGCGGCCGGGCGGCCGATTTCCCGGTGGCTTGCGGCATCGCGGACAAGATCGTGTCCCTGCCCATGCACGGGGACTTGACGGATGATGATGTGAAATTGGTGATCGATGAGGTGAAAAAGGTGGCAAAATAAGTCGCGATCTGGTATGATAATCAGGTAAAACAGCATGACTACGGGGTTTGGTCGATCAGGTCGAACCCCGTTTTCTCACACTTCGATTGCTTCCTGCCGCAGATTCCGGCGTCGCCGATTCGGGGGAGTTGTGATTGACATTTTCGGCTCGGAATCTAGCTTGATAGATACTCGCCTCACTGCACGGGATGCCCGGGGGTCAATCCTGTAAATTTGTTAAAGTCAAGGTAGTTGCTTGCGATAACAGGATTGGGATCGACGGGTCCGGAGGGGTACGCCCATGCGCGGCGACCGT
>JAGRNP010000087.1 GCA_020440705.1 bacterium
TGGTGGTCGCTGTGGTGCGGCCTACTTGAGGCTCTTGACCTCTTCGGTCGGGATGCATTTGAAGCTCAGTTCGGGCCCGTTGGCGTCGATGACCAGCTTGCTCTTGCTGGTCACCTCGCCCCGCAGCAGCTTCTCGCTGAGGGGGTCCTCCACGTGCTTCTGGATCGCCCGGCGCAGGGGCCGCGCACCCATCTTGGGGTCGTACCCCACGTCGCAGAGCAGGTCCTTGCAGGCCCGGGTGAACTCGAACTCGATCTCGAGGTTGCTGAGCCGGTGGCTCACGTCCGCCAGCAGGATCTCCACGATCTGGGTGATGTCCTGCCGACCGAGGCTCTTGAACGTGATGATCTCGTCGATCCGGTTCAGGAACTCGGGGCTGAACGTCTTGCGCAGATCCTGGTCGATGTTCGACTGCACGCGCTGGTCGTTGGCGTCCTGCTCGTCCGAGCCGAAACCGACGCCCCGCACGGTGTGGGTCTTGCGGCTGCCCACGTTGCTGGTCATGATCAGCACCGCGTTGCGGAAGTCGACCGTGCGGCCGAAGCTGTCCGTCAGCTGCCCGTCGTCGAGCACCTGCAGCAGGATGTTGTACACGTCCGGGTGGGCCTTCTCGATCTCGTCGAGCAGGATCACGCTGTAGGGCTTGCGCCGCACCTTCTCGGTGAGCATGCCCCCCTCGTCGTAGCCCACGTAGCCCGGAGGCGCGCCGACCAGGCGGCTGACCGAGTGCTTCTCCATGTACTCGGACATGTCGACGCGGATCAGGGCGCTCTGGTCGCCGAACAGGAACTCGGTCAGGCGCCGCGCGACCTCGGTCTTGCCGACGCCGCTGGGGCCGAGGAAGACGAACGAACCGATGGGCCGCCGCGGATCGCGCAGGCCGGCCCGGTTGCGCCGGATCGACTTCGACACGGCCTCGAGGGCCTCGTCCTGTCCGATGACCCACTTGCCCAGCTCCTCCTCCATGCGGAGCAGCTTGTCGGTCTCCTCCTCCTCCACCTCGGCCACCGGAATGCCCGTGATGTCGGCGATGACCTGGCAGATGAGCTTCTGGTCGACCGCGGCCTGGGGATCGGTCCGGTCCGACGTCCAGTCGTGCTTCATCTCCTGGAGCTTCTTCTTCAGCTCCTTCTCCTTGTCGCGGAACGCGGCGGCCTTCTCGAATTCCTGGGCCTGGATCGCCGATTCCTTCTCGGTGATCACCTGCTCGATCTTCTGCTCGATGTCGCGCAGGTCGGGCGGCACGACGGTCATGCTCAGGCGCGCCCGGCTGCCGGCCTCGTCGATGATGTCGATGGCCTTGTCGGGCAGGGCGCGGCCGCTGATGTAGCGGTTGCTGAGCCAGACGCAGGCCCGGATGGCCTCGTCGTCGAACTTGACCCGATGGTGGGCCTCGTACTTGTCGCGCAGACCGAAGAGGATCTGGACCGTCTCCTCCTCGGAGGGCGGGTTGACCATCACCGGCTGGAAGCGCCGTTCGAGGGCGCCGTCCTTCTCGATGAACTTGCGGTACTCGTCCATGGTGGTGGCGCCCACGCACTGGATCTCGCCGCGGCTGAGGGCGGGCTTGAGCATGTTCGACGCGTCGATGGCGCCCTCGGCCCCGCCGGCGCCCACGATGGTGTGCAGCTCGTCGATGAAGAGGATGACGTCCGGGTTCTCCCGGATCTCGGCCATGATCTGCTTCAGGCGCTCCTCGAACTGGCCGCGGTACTTGGTGCCGGCGACGACACTCGCGAGATCGAGGGTCACGATCTCCTTGTCGCGCAGCAGCGCGGGCACGTTGCCCTCGACGATCTTGGTGGCGAAGCCCTCGACGATGGCGGTCTTGCCCACGCCCGGTTCGCCGATCAGCACGGGATTGTTCTTCTTGCGCCGGCTGAGGATCTGGATGCAGCGGTCGATCTCCTTGGACCGGCCGATGGTCGGGTCGAGCTTGCCCTCGCGGGCCATGTCGGTCATGTTGCGGCCGAACTGCTCGAGGACCGAGTTCTCCTTCTTCTTCGCCGCAGCCGTCTGGCGCTTGCCGCGCGGACCTTCGACGCGGCCCTTCGGCGCGCCGCCGCCCTCGCCGCCGCCCAGGGCCTTCATGACCTCGCGCTTGACCGCCTCGTGGTCGGCGCCGAGCTCGTTCAGCACGCGCGCCGCGACCCCTTCACCCTCGCGGATCAGGGCCAGCAGCAGGTGCTCGGTGCCCACGTAGTTGTGGTTGTGGAGACGGGCCTCGTCGATGGAGAGCTCGAGGACCTTCTTGGCGCGCGGCGTGAACGGGATCTCGCCGATGGAGACCGGCCCCATGGGCGCGGTGACGGCGTCCTCGACGGCCTTCTGGATCCGGTCGAAGTCGAGGTTCATGCGCCGCAACACGTTGGCCGCAACGCCCTCCCCCTCGCGGATCACGCCGAGCAGCAGGTGTTCGGTGCCGATGTAGTCGTGCTGCAGCCGTCCGGCCTCGTCGCGGGCCAGGAAAAGAACCTTGCGGACTCTCTGGGTAAAACGGTCGTTCATGCCGACGCGCCTCCATTCGCGGTGTTCGCAGTCGCGGTGTCGGGTCGGTGCCCCGCGCGGTATCCCGGGCCGGAAAGTCCGTTTCCGGGGGGATCTGGGCCAAAATATACTGGAGCCAGAGCGTTGACGCTACACATGCCTGCGCGGACCCGGGAGGGTTCAGGCAAGGATCGGGCCTGGTCCCGCTGCGTCTCCATCCCCAAGGATCGGCCGGCGGGCCCGGATATTAACCGGCAATCCCGTCCGGAGCGGCAAAAACAGCCCGCAGCAGGGCGCCCCGGGCGGCGGCCCGGTCCCGGCCCGCGAGGGTCCGGCCCGCGTGGGCCTCGAGGTGGGCGGCCTGGTGCTCGACCGTCAGGCGGTTGAGCAGGCCGGTCGGCGAAGGCGGCAACAAGCCCAGGTTCTCGCCCAGCCGCACGTTGGAGAGGCAGTCGAAGGCCTCCTGGGCGGTGATGATGCGGGCCGAGGCCGCCACGGCCCGGCTGCGGTGGACCATGTCCTCGAGCCCGAGGGGATCGCGGCCGTGGAGCTGGTCGCGGGCGGCCCGCTCGTAGGTGATGATCTTGCCCACGTGGACGGCGAAGTCGGCGGCGATCTCGTCCTCGTCGCGGCCGAGGGTCACCAGGCTCGACACCTGGAACACCGAGCCGCGCACCGAACCCCCGTCGCCGTACTGTCCCCGCACCCCGAACTGCAGTTGCCGCAGGGCGTTCAGCACCTTGTCGATCTCGCCCACCAGCACCAGGCCCGGCAGGTGCAGCAGGGCGCTCAGACGCAGGCCCGTGCCCAGATCGGTGGGGCTGGCGGTCAGATAGCCCCATTCGGGGCTGAAGGCCGGCTCGACCTCGTTCTCCACCTCGGCGTCCAGGGCGAGCACCTCGGCCAGGGCCTCACGCGGGGCGAAGCCGGGGCGGAAGGCGTGCAGGCGCAGATGGTCGTCGGCGTTGACGACGGCCGTCCGGCCGAGGTCGGGCGCCACCACCACGCCGCGGCCCGCCGGCTCCTCGACCAGCCGGGCCGGCATGAGCATCTTCTCGGCCAGCACCCGCCGCTCGATCGCCGTCAGGCCCGCGCAGGCCAGCCCCCAGCCCTCGGCGAACGACGGCACCCGCGCCAGGCGCCGCAGGAGGTCGTCCAGGACCGTGGCCCTCTCGGCGTCGCTCGCCCGGTGGGGAAAGGCCACGTCGGCCAGGTTGCGCACCAGCCGGGCCCGGGTGGCCACGGCCACGTCCGCCGACGGCCCCGCCTGCTCGAGCCAGACCGGGCGCCGGGGGGTGCCGGGCACGAAGAACCCGCTCACGGCGCCTCCTCCGGCAAGTCGGCGGGCGCCTGCTCCAGCCCGCGCATCAGGTCGCGCAGGCGGGCGGCCTCCTCGTAGTCCTCGGCCCGGATCGCCTTCTCCAGGGCCACCCGCACGCGGGTCAGTTCGCCCTGCCGGCTGGCGCGCCCGTCGGCGCGGCTCGGCACCTTGCCCAGGTGCGAGGCGTGGCGGTGGTAGCGCGAGAGGATGGGCAGGATCTGGCGGCGGAAATGGGGATAGCAGGCCGGGCAACCGAGGCGGTTGTTGTCCTGGAAGGTGGCGATCTCGTAGCCGCAGACCGGACACGGCGGCACGGCCACGGCCTTGTTGCCGCCGTCGCGCACCTGGCCGAGGAACGAGGCCAGGGTGGGCGAACCGCCGTCGTCCCCGGCCGCCCAGGTGTCCGCCGGATCGACCCGCGGAATGTCCGGCCGCCCGGAGGCGCAGATGCTGCACAGCCAGACGCTCTTCTGCTGGCCGTTGATCAGTTCGAGCAGGTGGATGGTCGCCTGCCGTTCGCCGCACATGTGGCAATTCATGCGGAACCTCCCTCCCACGGGGCGAGATGCCCCGCCCGCAGCTCCAGGGTGCGATCGGCCCGCCCGGCGAGGCCGTGGTCGTGGGTGACGATCACAAGGCTGGTGCCCTCGGTGGCGCGCAGGTCGAAGAGCATGTCACCCAGCCGGCCCCCGATCTCCGGATCGAGGTTGCCGAAGGGCTCGTCGGCCAGGACGATGCCCGGCCGGTTCATGAAGGCCCGCGCCACGGCCACGCGCTGCTGCTCGCCGCCGCTCAGCTCGCCCGGCAGGTGGCTGGCCCGATCGGCCAGGCCCATGCGTTCGAGGAAGGCGTCGGCCCGCGCCTCGTCCGCGGCCGCGACCCGGCCCCGGCTGCGCACGGGGATCAGCAGGTTCTCCCGGGCCGTGAAGTCGGGCAGCAGGAAGTGGAACTGGAACACGAAGCCCACCCCGGCCGATCGCCACCGGGTCAGCACCCCGTGGTCGCCGAAGTCGAGGGGCGCGCCCCCGGCCAGGACCTCGCCGGACGTGGGGCTGTCCAGCCCGCCGAGGATGTTCAGGAAGGTGCTCTTGCCCGAGCCGCTGGCGCCGATGACGGCCACCGCCTCGCCCGCCGCGAGACGGAAGTCGCAGGTCCGCAGCACCTCGAGCGTCCCCTCGCCGCGGGGAAAGCTCTTGGTGATCTGGCGGGCTTCCAGCACGGCGGCCATGGCGACTCCTAGGTGTAGCGGATGATGTCCATCGGCTTGAGGTTCGAGGCTTCCCAGCTCGGCCACAGGCCCGCGGCCAGGGCCATCAGCAGGGTCACGCCGGCGATGAGCCCGAAATCGGACCACTGCAGCAGCACGGGCACCGTCTCGACGAAGTAGACGTCGCCCGGCAGGGCCACGCCCTTCTTGTCGAGGTAGAGGATCCCGGCCAGGCCCAGGGCGCTGCCGCAGGCCACCCCCACCAGCCCGAGCCACACCCCGTTGATCAGGAAGATGCCCATGACCTGCGCCCGGCGCGCCCCCATTGCCAGCAGGATGCCGATCTCGCGGCGGCGTTCGCCGACCATCATGGTCAGGATGCCGACGATGTTGAAGCCCGCGATGAGGATGATCATGCCGAGCAGCAGCACCATGATGACCTTCTCCAGCTTGATCCACTGGAAGAGGTTCGCGTTGAGCGCCATCCAGTCGGTCGCGTAGAAGTCGCGGCCGAGCTTGTCCTCGATGGCGTCGGCGGTGCGGTCGGCCCGCATGAGGTCGGCTACCTTGACGCCGAGCAGGGTCGCGCCCCCGGGCAGGTAGCCCAGGAAGTCGCCCGCCGCCTCGAGGCCGGTGTAGACGAAGCGGCTGTCGAATTCGTACATGCCGGTGTCGAAGAACCCGCCCACCACGAAGCGCCGGCTGACGGCCTGGATGTCGTCGAGGTCGAGTTCGCCGTTGACCGAGGTGAGGATCACCGTGTCGCCCACCGCGGCGTAGACCGAGTTGGCGAGTTCCGCGCCCAGGATCACGTGGGGCGTGCCGCCGCGCAGCTTCAGCGTGGCCAGCACCCCGGCTTCGGGCCGCAGGTAGGTGCTGATGGGGATGACGGAGTCGACCAGGTCGGGCTCGACGCCCCAGACGACCCCGGCCTGCGGCCGCGGCGGCCCGTAGGTGCGGGTCGACGAGACCAGCACCTCCTGCCGGATGAAGGGCGCCACGCCCGTCACCGCCGGCAGCGTCCCGATGGAGTCCATGACGGCGCCGACCCCCTGGAAGCCCTCCGGCGCGCTGGTGATGACCGACACCATGGGCATGTTCTCGACGAAGGTCCGGCGCATCTCGGCGTGGAAGCCGTTCATCACCGCGAGGGTGACGTTCAGCACCATCACCCCGATGGCGATGCCGACGATGGCCGTCACGCTGCCCCGGCTGAGGAAGCGGCTGTGGCGACGGCTGCGCAGGTAGCGCCCCGCGATGTGTCCGGCGAAATCCATCGTCTACTGCTCGGGCCGCATGTGCGGGAAGAGCAGCACGTCGCGGATGTTGTTGGTGTCCACCAGGAGCATCACCAGGCGGTCGATGCCCATGCCCATGCCGCCGGTGGGCGGCATGCCCGCCTCCATGGCCTCGAGGAAGTCCTCGTCGACGGGCTGGGCCTCGTCGTCGCCGGCCTCCATGAGGGCCTTCTGGGCCTCGAAGCGCCGGCGCTGCTCGCGGGGATCATTCAACTCGCTGAAGCTGTTGGCCACCTCGAAGCCGGCCACGAAGAGCTCGAAGCGCTCCACCAGCCCGGCGGTTTCCCGGTGGTCCTTGGCCAGGGGAGAGAGCTCCTTGGGGTGGTCCATGACGAAGGTGGGCTGGATCAGTTCCGGCTCCACCAGCACGCTGAACATCTCGTCGAGGATCTTGTCGCGTCCCATGCCCTTCTTCACCTCGGCGCCGTGACGCTTCGCCAGGGCCTTGAGGTCGTCGTCGCCGACCTGCATGAGATCCTGGCCGGTCTTCTCGGCCAGGGCGTCCATGAAGCGCAGGCGGCGGAAGGGCTGGTTGAAGTCCATCTCGTGCTCGCCGTAGGTGAGCCTGCCGCCGTTGCCGAAGCGCTGGGCCAGCCGACGCAGCATGCGTTCGGTCAGGTCCATCATGTCGTGGTAGTCCCAGTACGCCGCGTAGCACTCGAGCATGGTGAACTCGGGATTGTGCGTGCGGTCCATGCCCTCGTTGCGGAAGTCCTTCGCGATCTCGTACACCCGCTCGAGACCGCCCACGATGAGCCGCTTGAGATAGAGCTCGTCGGCGATCCGCATGTACAGCGTCATGTCCAGGGCGTTGTGGTGCGTCATGAACGGGCGGGCCGTGGCGCCGCCGTAGAGCGGCTGCAGCACCGGCGTCTCGACCTCGAGGAACTCCTCTTCGGCGAAGAAGGCCCGGATGTCGCCGATGATCGCGCTGCGCTTCTTGAAGCGCTCGCGGCTCTCGAGGTTCATGGCCAGGTCGAGGTGCCGGCGGCGGCTCTTGTTCTCCACGCTCATGTCGTGGTACTTCTCCGGCAGCGGCCGGATCGCCTTGGCCAGGAACTCGAACTCCTCCACGTGGATGCTCAGCTCGTCGGTGCGCGTGCGGAAGAGCTTGCCCGACACGCCCACCCAGTCGCCGATGTCGATCAACTTCTGGATGCGGTGGAAGGCCTCCTCGCCCAGGTCGTCCTTCTTGAAGTAGGCCTGCAGGGTGCCCCACTCGTCCTGGATGGGCACGAAGAGGGTCTTGCCGGTGCCGCGCTTGGCCATGATGCGGCCGGGGAAGCGGACGACGCCCGCCGCCGCCGTGAGCTCGGCCTCGGCGGCGCGCACCTGTTCGCTGGTGTGGGTGCGGTCGTAGCTGAAGGGATAGAGCGGGACCTCGCGGCCGAGCTCCTCCATCTTCTCGAGCCGCATCTCGATCAGGCGGTGCGGGCTCTCGCTCTCGGCCGCATCGGCGCCGGCGGCGGGGCTGGCGTTGGGATCCTGGTTGGCCACGGTCTTTTCCTCTTCCGACATGGGTTGCGAACGACGTTGCGGTCCGGCCGGACCGGCTCAGGTGCCCTTCTTGCGGGCGCCCATCCAGCGCAGATAGGCCTCGACGAACTCGTCCAGGTCGCCGTCCAGCACGGCGACGGCGTTGCCCGTCTCGTGTTCGGTGCGGTGGTCCTTCACCTTCGTGTACGGCTGCAGCACGTAGCTGCGGATCTGCGAGCCCCAGGCGATCTCCATCTTCTCGGCCTCGATGGCGTCGCGTTCCTTCTGCCGCTCGAGCATGATCTTCTGGTACAGCTTGGCCCGCAACATCGTCATGGCGCTTTCCCGGTTGCGGTGCTGGCTGCGCTCGCTCTGGCACTGCACAACGATGCCCGTGGGCTCGTGGGTGATGCGGATGGCGCTGTCGGTCTTGTTGACGTGCTGGCCGCCGGCGCCCTGCGCCCGGTAGGTGTCGATGCGCAGGTCGTTCGGGTCGATCTCGACCTCGACGTCGTCGCTCACCAGCGGGTAGACGAACACCGACGCGAACGAGGTGTGCCGCCGGGCCTGGGAGTCGAACGGCGAGATGCGCACCAGCCGGTGCACGCCCGACTCGCTCTTCAGGTAGCCGTAGGCGAACGGCTCGTCCACCTCGAGCACCGCGCTCTTGATGCCGGCCTCCTCGCCCGCCTGCAGGTCGAGGGTCTCGACCTTCCAGTCGCTCCGCTCGAGGTAGCGGTTGTACATGCGCAGGAGCATCTGGGCCCAGTCCTGGCTCTCGGTGCCGCCGGCGCCCGGATGGATCTCGATCACGGCCCCGCGCTCGTCGTCGTCCCCGCTGAGCAGGAACTGGTCGTCGATGCGGGAAATGGCCTTCTCGAGTTCGTCGACGCCGCCGGCGATCTCGCCCCCGGCGTCTTCCTCGCCCTCTTCCCGCATCATCTCGGCCAGCAGCTGCAGCTCCTCCGCCTTCACCGTCGCCGCGGACAGGGGACCCGTCCACTGCCGGATCGACTTCACCCGCCGCAGCACCTGCTTGGCCTCGTCCTGATCGTTCCAGAACTCGGGTTCGGCCTGGCGCGCGGTCAGCTCGGCCAGCTCCTTCTCGAGCGAGGCCGAGTCAAAGACCCTCCTTGAGGGTTTCGAGGCGGGACAGGCATTCGTCGATGCGTTCGAGGTATTCCTTCACGGGAGTTTCTCGCTTCCGGGAAAATGGCGTTCGTGGAGCGCACGCACGGCGGCGGCGAGTTCCATCTCGGTGCCGTCGTTGCTGATCACATGGTCGGCCCGCCGCTCCCAGTCGGCGGCCATGGGCGCCTGGGCGGCGACCCGGGCCCGGGCCTCCGCCTCGGGCAACCGCCCGCCGCTGCGGGCCACCAGGCGGGCGATGCGCAGCTCCGGCGGGGCCGTGACGACGATCACCATGTCGGCTGCGGGCGGCGACGGCAACAAAAAGTACACGGCGGCCTCGAACACGGCAAGAACGTGACGCCCCGTGTCGCGCAGGGCGGCCAGCCGCTCGCCGGCCAGATCCGCGAGCGGACCGTGGGTGATCCCGTTCAGGACGGCCAGCGCCGCCGGGTCGCCGAAGACGCGCCGCCCGAGGGCCGCCCGATCGACGCCGTCCGGACCCACGAAGGCCTCCCCCAGCCGGGCCGCGATGGCCGCGCGGATCTCCGGCCGCTCCAGGAGCTCGTGGCCCAGGGCGTCGCCGTCGACCACCGGCACCCCCCGCTCCGCCAACGTGGCCGCCGCGAGCGATTTCCCCGCCCCGGCCGCGCCGGTGACCACCCAGGTGAGCATGGGCGCGGTCATCCGTGGGCCTCGGCCCAATTCGCGCCGGCGTGGACGTCCACCACCAGGGGCACCTTCAGGCTCATGGCTCCCTGCATGCCCGCGACGACCAGTTCCCGCGTGGCTTCGAGCTCGCCGCGCGGCACCTCGAGCACGAGCTCGTCGTGCACCTGCAGCAGGAGCAGGGCGCCGGACCCCTCCTCGCGCAGACGCCCGCTGATGCGGATCATGGCCAGCTTGATCAGGTCGGCCGCCGTGCCCTGGATCGGCGTGTTCACGGCCACCCGCTCCTGGAAGCTGCGGATGCGGTTGTTGGACGAGTCGATGTCGGGCAACAGGCGGCGCCGTCCGAGCAGGGTCGTGACGACCTTGTCGGCGTGGGCGCGGGCCTTCGTCTCCTCGATGAAGGACTTCACGCCCGGATAGGTGCGGAAGTAACTCTCGATGAATTCGCCGGCCTCGGCCACCTTCACGCCCGTCTGCCGCGCGAGGGCCCGCGCGCCCATGCCGTAGATGACGCCGAAGTTGATCGCCTTGGCCCGCGACCGCATGTCCGCATCGACCGCGCCCTCGGCGACGCCGGCGATCAGGGCCGCCGTGCGCCGGTGCACGTCGGCGCCCTCGCGGAAGGCCGCCAGCAGGCCGGGGTCATCGGCCAGGTGGGCCAGCAGGCGCAGCTCCACCTGGGAATAGTCGGCCGAGAGGAACACGTTGCCGGGGTCGCGGGGCACGAAGGCCCGCCGGATCTGCCGCCCCAGTTCGGTGCGGATGGGGATGTTCTGCAGGTTGGGATCCGAACTGGAAAGCCGCCCCGTGGCCGCCACCGCCTGGTTGTAGGAGGTGTGGATCAGGCCGGTCTCCGGGTGCACGAGTTGCGGCAGCGTCTCCACGTAGGTGCTCTGCAGCTTGGCGACCTCGCGGTAGTCGAGGATCAGCTGCGGCAGCTCGTGCTCCTCGGCCAGGATGCTCAGCACCGAGGCATCGGTGCTCCAGCCCGTGCTCGTCTTCTTGGTCGGCTTGAGGCCGAGCTTGTCGAACAGGATCACCTGCAGCTGCTTCGGGCTGTTGAGGTTGAAGTCCTCGCCCGCCACCGCGACGATGCGCTCGCGCAGCCCCTTCAGTTCGGCGTCGAAGCGCTCGCGCAGCTCGCCGAGGAAGCCCCGGTCCAGCCGGATGCCGTTGCGCTCCATTTCCAGCAGCACCGCCGCCACGGGCATCTCCACGTCGCGGAACAGCCCGGTCAGGCCCGCCTCGGCCAGACGCGGCGCCAGGGCGTCGTGCAGCCGCAGGGTGTAGTCGGCGTCCTCGGCGGCATACAGGGCGAGCCGGTCGGGATCGACGCCCAGGATGTCCTGGCTCCGGTCCCCCTTGGCGAAGAGGCCGCTGAAAGGCATCATCGCGTGCCCGAGGAACTCGGCCACCAGGTCGTCGAGCCCGTGACTCGGGCGCCCCGGATCCAGCACGTACGACGCGAGCATCGTGTCGAAACGCGGTCCGCCCAGGGGCAGGTCGTGGCGCCCCAGCACCCACTCGTCGAACTTCAGGTTCTGGCCGATCTTCGGCGCGTCGCCCGCGAGGACCGGCGCCAGCAGACTCCGCACCTCCGCGAGACGGCTGTGCTCGGCGCCGGTCGGGAATAGGGTCCCCCCCGCCGCGCCTTCCGGGTCGGGGTCGCGCCACAGCACCGGAATGTAGGCCGGCGGCAGCGCCGCGCCGGCCGCGTCGCGGCCGGCCAGGCACACGCCCACGAGCCGACAGCGATCCTGCTGCAGGCCGTCGGTCTCCGTGTCCACCGCGAGGGGAGCCGCCGGATCGAGGCGGGACAGCCACGCGGCGAGCGAATCGTCGTCGGCCAGGCGCACGTAGCCGCGCGCCTCCCGGCGGGCGGCCCAGGAATCCGCATCGGCGGCCGCCGGTGGCGATGACGCCGCCGGGTCGGCCGGCCCTTCCGGCGCGGCGGCCCCGGCGGGGACCGGGGCCCCGCTTCCGTCACCCGCCAGCTTGTCCACGTGGGCCAGCACCCGCCGCAGGCCCAGGTCGCGCAGCAGGCCGCGCGCCTCGTCGCCGGTGGGCAGCACCGTGTCCAGGGCGTCCCAGTCGATGTCCAGCTCGACATCGTCCTTGATCACGAAGAGGTCCCGCGAAAGAAAGACCTGGTCGCGGTTCTCGCCCAGCACCCGCTTCAGGCGCGGCGTCAGCTTGCTCTTCTCGAGGCCCGCATAGAGGTCCTCGAGGCTGCCGAACTCGCGGATCAGTTTCTGGGCCGTCTTGTCCCCCACGCCCGGCGCCCCGGGGATGTTGTCGGCCTTGTCGCCGGCGAGGGCGAAGGCGTCGATGAGCTCGCGCGGGGTCAGCGCGAACTCCTTCTTCACGTCGGCCACGGTCATGGGCGTGATCTCGTCGCCGCGACGACCCGGCTTCAGCATGCCGATGCGGTCGTCGAGCAGCTGCATGAAGTCCTTGTCCCCGGTGTAGAACCACACCTTGTCGACGACGCCCTCGGAGCGCCGGGCCAGGGTGGCCATGAGGTCGTCGGCCTCGTAGTAGTCCTTCTCGACCACGGCGATGCCCCACGCCGCGAGCAGTTCGTGCAGGCGCGGCAACTGCTCGGCCAGCTCTTCGGGCATGGGCTTGCGATTGGCCTTGTACGCCGGGTACATGTCGTGCCGGAACACCTTGCCCTTGCGGTCGAAGACGACGGCCATCTTCTCCGGCCCGTAGACCTCGATGAGCCGCAGGATGGCGTTGCAGAAGCCGAAGACGACGCTGGTGACCTCGCCGTTGGGCGCGGTCAGCGGGCGGTTGGCGAAGGCGTAGTGGGCGCGATAGAAGAGGGCGGCGCCGTCAATCAGGATCAGGGACACGGTGTTCACCATTCGGGTCGGGACGATAGAGGCCGTGGTCGATGATGTGTCGCGCCACCGGGGCGGGCAGGCCGCCGGCCACCAGATCGGCGAGGGAACGCGACTCCGCGGCCAACATAGCACGGACCGCCGTCGATGACACGGGCCGCACGAATTCGGGCGCCAGCAGCACCCGCCGGCGCGGCAGGCCCGACGCCGCGACCGCCGCATCGTCCAGGGGCCACCCCTCGCGCCCCAGCACCACGAGCTGCGCCAGTTCGAGCAGGCGATCGGGACGGGACCAGCGGTGGAAGTCGGCCAGGTTGTCGGCCCCGATCACCAGCCGGAAGGGATCGCCGGGATGGTCGGCCACCAGGGACTCGAGGGTCTCGACGGTGCGGCAGGGGCGCCCGGCCGCGATCTCCCGCGGGTCGACGACGATGCGCGGCAACCCGGCGAAGGCCAGGCGCACCATGTCCAGGCGGGCCGCCGCGGGCGCCGCCGCCAGATCCTTGTGGGGAGATAGCCACGCGGGCACCACGTGGACCACGTCGGCCCAGCCGCGCTCCAGGACATGCGCCGCCATGGCCACGTGCCCGGCGTGGACCGGGTCGAACGAGCCGCCGAGCAGGGCGCGGGTCATGGGTCCTCCGGGGAATCAGCCGTCTTCGGGACTGTCTGCCGCGTCGTCCTCGCCGTCGAGGCGGCGCAGGGCCTTCTGGGCCCGCGGGCCGTAGTCGGTGTCGCGGTACTGGTCGATGAGGCGCTGGTACATGGCGGCGGCCTTGTCCGGATCGCCGAGACGCTCGGCCACGCGGCCGCGCTTCCACACGACCTCGGGGATCAGGCTGCTGGCGGCCTCGGCCTCCATGACGTCGTCCAGGACCACGGCGATGGCCTCGTAGCGTTTGAGCTGTTCGTACACCCGCACCTGCTCGAGACGCTTGCGCACCATCAGGTCGCTGATCTCCTGCATGTAGCCCACCACCTCGGGCATGTGGCGGCTGCCCGGGTACTTCTGGCTGAAGTCCAGGAAGTGCAGCCGCGCCTCGTAGGCGCCCGTGATGTCCCGCTCGACCCGGCCGACCTGGAAGAGGTACGCCTTGCCTTCCTCGAAGAGCGCGTCCTCGACCAGGGCGCTGGTCGGGTAGTCCTTGCGCAGGATCTGGAACTCCACCGCCGCCAGCGGATACTCCTCCATGGACATGTAGGTCAGGCCCTTGCGGTACTGCGCCTCGTCCGCGAGGCTGTCGGTGGGGTTGTGGCGGACGAAGGTCTCGAAGGCCGACACCGCCTGCAGGTCCTTGCCGCGGTCGGCGTAGTACACGGCGCGCTCGTAGCTGCCCGCGGGGTACGGGTTCTTGCCGGCGCAGCCCGCCAGCAGCAGGGCCGCGGCCGCGGCGGCGAGGATGATCGACCGCCCCGCCGTCCGGTCGGAGACGGGGTCGGTTGCGCGCTTCGGTTCCACGGATTCCTCCCGGTCGCGGGCGGCCCCCAGGCCGCCGCCGCGACGCGTCAGTCGCCGGTGTTGGCGAAGTAGATGGCGACCAGACCGGCCAGGGTGCCCAGCACCACCAGCTCCTCGGCCCGTCGCTGCCAGCCGGATTCGTTCACTTCGGCATTCGTGAAGTCGTAGGCGTCGGACTCGACGCCGGCGAGATCGTCGTCGTCGATGCGGTCGCCGAAACGCCGCTCGAGGCGCTGGCTCAACAGCAGGCGCCCCGTCTCCTCCGCCGTGATCTCGGCCATGACCGCCACCCGGAGATCGCGATCGACCCAGCGGCGCCAGATGCCGAGGGTCCGCCCGACGTCGGGATAGTCGAGACGGATGTTCTGGATGCTGAAGGCGAAGACGTAGTCGACGTCGGCCTGCTTGGCGGGCTCGTCCTGCGCCATGTAGAGCTCGTAGCCCATTTCCGCGAGCACGTCCGTGACGACGGGCAGGAAGATGTCGGTGCGCGGATCGTTGGACAGGGGAACCAGCCGCACCCGCGCAGGCGGCGGACCGAGATGTCCGGCGGCCTCCGCGGCGATCTCCCCCATGAGGGCCTGCACCAGCCACAGGTTGGTGCGGATGGTGTCGGCTCCGGCGGCCACGGGCAGCGACGTCGTGGCGGCCACGGCCGGGCTCCCCGCGAGATCGGGATCGACCTGCCCCACCCCCGGCGCGCCCTGGGACCATGCCGTGCCGGCGACCAGCCCGAGCAGCAGACCGACCAGCAGAATGTTGCGTACCGCCAACACCATCATCGCCCTTTCCGTCGCCTCGCGACTAGCGTCCGGGATCGGCCACGGGCCGTGCCCATACGTCGTAGGCCGTCACGCCGCCGAATTCGGCCCGCACCGTCTCCCCCGGACGCAGGCGGCTGCCCACCCCGGCCTCGCCGAGCGGCAGGACGACCACCCCGTCCAGATCGTAGCCGAAATGATAGCTCCGGCCCACGGCAAACGAAACCGCGGACTGGGCAACACCATCGAACCGTTCGCGTTCCCGATCGTCGCGCCAGGTGCCCTCGGCCAGGGACCCGAGCACCTCCGCCAGCCCGTGCGGATCGTCCGGCCCCGGGCGCACCACCGCGTCGATCACCACCTCGTGCACCTGGCCCAGGCGCTCCTCCTGCCGGGCGAGACTGATGTCCTCCTGCAGGTCGGTGATGAGGGCCTCGCGGTCGAGAATGACCTCGGCCGGGACCCGGTCGGGCAGACCCGCCGAGGGCGTGCCCGACTCCGCCGAATAGTGGTGGGTGCCCAGGTGGTCGAAACGCACCTCGGCCAGGAAGTCGGCCAGCTCCGCGACGTCCTCGTCCTCTTCGCCGGGAAAACCGAGCAGCGCCGTCGAGCGGAGCACCAGGTCGGGGCGTCCGTCCCGCAGCGCCCGGAAGAACCGGGCCGACGACTTCTCGCCGCCCGGGCGTTTCATGGCCTTCAGGATGCGGGGCGAGGCGTGCTGGATCGGCAGGTCGAGGTAGGGCGCCACCGCGGGCAGGTCGAGCAGCCGCCGCAGGTCGTCGACCGAAACCATGCCCGAGTAGAGGTAGAGCAGCCGGATCGTCCGCAGGCCGTCGACGCCGTCGAGATCGCGGACCAGGTCGTACAGCTTCTCGCCGGTGTCCCGGCCGTAGTCGCTCGTGTTCTGGGACACGAGCTGGATCTCGCTCACGCCCCGTTCGACCAGGCCCCGCACCTCGGCCAGGAGCTCGGCCCGGGAGCGGCTGCGCTGCTTGCCCCGGATCAGGGGAATGCGGCAGAACGTGCAGGCGCAGTTGCACCCCTCGCCGATCTTGACGAAGGCCACGTGGGGCGGCGTCAGGAGCGGCCGGTCGACGAGCCCCTGGTAGGGCGCCACCATCGGGTCGACCACCAGGGCGTCGGGCGCGACCGCCGGTCCGGCCAGGGCGAACGGGCTGGCGGCCGGGGCGGCCGCCGCCGGGGCCGGCGCGCTGCCGAGGCAGGCGGCCACGACCTGGTCGAACTGGCCCACGCCCGCCACCACGTCGACCGCGGGGAAGTCGGCGCGGATGCGGGCCGAGTGTTCCTGGGACCAGCAGCCGCACACCACGAGGGTGCGCCCCTCCTTGGCCTCGCACAGCTCGCGCAGGGTCGTCTCCGAGTCGCTCCGGGCCGCGTCGATGAAGCCGCAGCTGTTCAGCACCCAGATGTCGGCCGCATCCGGATCGTCCACGGGCTGCACCCCGCGGATGGCGAAGCGCCCGAGCAGCGCCTCGGAGTCGACGAGGTTCTTGTCGCAGCCGAGGGTGGCGCAGAAGACCTTGCGCATCAGCCCCGGCCCTCCTGCATGCGCTGCAGTTCCTCGGGCTTGATCAGCACGTCGCGGGCCTTCGAACCGGTGAACGGCCCGACCACGCCGGCCTCCTCGAGCATGTCCATCAGGCGGCCGGCCCTGGTGTAGCCGATGCGCAGGCGACGCTGCAGCAGGCTGGTCGAGCCGCTCTGGTGCTGCACCACCACCTCGCGCGCGGCTTCGAACATGTCGTCCTCGCCGGTGACCATGCCGCCGCCCGCCGGATTCTCGTTGAGGCTGATCTCCTCGGTGTGGTCCTTGTACTGCTGCCAGTGGGCCGCCACGGCCTCGCACTCGTCCACGTCGATGAACGAGCCGTGCACGCGCACGGGCAGCGCGCGCCCGGGCTGCAGGTACAGCATGTCGCCGTGGCCGAGCAGCTGCTCGGCGCCGTTCATGTCCAGGATGGTGCGCGAGTCGTTGCGCTGGATGACGCGGAAGGCGATCCGGCAGGGGATGTTCGCCTTGATCACGCCCGTGAGCACGTCGACGCTCGGGCGCTGGGTGGCCAGGATGAGGTGGATGCCCACGGCGCGGGCCTTCTGGGCGATGCGCGCGATGGGCCCCTCGAAGTCGTTGCCGAGCTGCAGCATGAGGTCCGCCAGCTCGTCGACGATGCACAGGAAGTAGGGCATGGGCTCGGTGACGGTCTCGCCCTCGCTGTCCTGCACCTCGCCGGCGGCGATCTTGTCGTTGTACTGCTTGATGTTCCGGACCGAGAACTTGCTCAGCTCGCGGTAGCGGAACTCCATCTGGGCCACCAGCCACTGCATGGCCTTGAGGGCCTCGCGCGGGTCGGTCACCACCGGCAGCAGCAGGTGCGGGATCCCGTTGTAGACGTTCATCTCGAGCATCTTCGGATCGATGAGCACCATGCGCAGGGTCGACGGGTCGTTGCGCATGATCAGGTTGCTGATCAGGGCGTTCAGACAGACCGACTTGCCGCTGCCCGTCGAGCCGGCCACGAGCAGGTGCGGCAGGGTCGCGAGGTCGACGCTCACCGGTCGGCCGA
Source organism: bacterium (assembly GCA_020440705.1). NCBI lineage: Bacteria > bacterium. The sequence goes on from JAGRNP010000087.1 coordinate 17,241, forward strand.
CGACGTCCTTGCCCAGCACCACCTCGAGGGGCTCGCGCTTCTTGGTGCCGGTCAGCTCCAGGACTTCCCGCAGGCGCACCATGCGGGCCGTCGCGTTGGGGATCTCGATGCCGACGGCGGCCTTGCCCGGGATGGGCGCCTCCATGCGGATCGAGCGGGCGCGCATGGCCAGGGCCAGGTCGTCCGAGCGCTGGACGATCTGGTTGACCCGGATGCCGGGGCCGGGCTGGTACTCGAAGGTCGTGACCACCGGCCCGGGGCGCACGTCCTTCACCTCGCCCTCGACGCCGAAGCTGCGCAGGGTGTCCTCGAGCAGGTCGGCCAGGGCGTCGAGTTCGACGGTGGTGATCTGCTGGGTCTCCGGCCCGGCGGGAGTGAGCAGTTCGACCGGCGGCAACTGCATGGGGCCGCGCTTGCGCCGGGGCTTGCGCCGTGCCGGCCGGGGAGCCGCCTCGCCCGGTTCGTCGTCGCCCACGAAATCACCCGCCGCCCCGGGCAGAACCAGTTCCTCCGGGGCGTCGAACTCGTCATCCTCTTCGGCGAGGACCGGTTCGGGATCGGGCATCGTATGGATCGAACGTTCCCGCGGGGCCGGTGCGTCTTCCCCGTCCTCGTCTTCCCAGGCGGCCTCCCCCTCGAGATCCGAATCGGGATCCGAATCGGGGTCGGCTGCGAATTCTGCGTCGTCCTCCCCGCGGCCGGCTGCGGCCGCGAGTTCCGCCGCGGCCCGCCGCTCGTCG
>JAGRNP010000088.1 GCA_020440705.1 bacterium
GCTCGAGGTGGGGGCGCCCCACCGGCCGGCGGCCCTCGAGCCCGCCTGGGTGGCGGCGCTCACCGCCCGGCTGCCGGGAACCGGCTTCCTCTGCGGCACCCGGTCGATCACGACGGCGGGTCTGGACACGGCCGCGGCCCAGAGCGAACTCGCGCTGGCCAAGGGGCTCGGGCGCGAGGGGGCCTGGCCATTCCGCGTGGCCGACGATCCGGCCACGGGGGCGGCCGTCGCCCTGGCCGCCCCGGACGGATCCGAGGTGGAGGACTACGCCCTGGGGGCGGCCCTCGCCGACGCCGACCGCCTGTGCGTGCTGACGCCGGTGCGGCCGCATCCGCACCTGGGCCTGCGCGGCGCCCTGACGAGCCTTGGCATCGGGCTGGCCGACCGGGAGGCGAAGATCGCCCTGCACCGCGACGTGCGGCCGGCCGTCGACACGCCCCTGTGCGCCGGGTGCGGCGTGTGCATGACGGTCTGCCTGTTCGACGCGATCCGGATCAGCGCCGGCCGCGCCTACATCGATCACGAACGCTGCACGGGCTGCGGCGAGTGCATGAACGTGTGCTTCATGGCGGGCATCGCCCCGGAGGCGGCCACGGGCATCGCCGGCTTCCAGGCCAAGGTGGCCGACGCGGCGGCGCTGGCCCTGGCCCGCATGACCGGCGGCGACCCCTCGCGGTCCGTCCATTTCAGCTTCCTGATGCACCTGGACCGGCAGGTGGCGGCCACGCGCCGTCGGCGCCGGGCCGGCGGGGGCGGCGACATCGGGGTGCTGGCCTCGCGCGACCCGGTCGCCCTCGACCAGGCGGCCTGGGACCTCCTCGCGGACCGCCACGGCGGCGACCTCTCGGTCTGGAGCGGCTTTAACCAGTTGCCGGAAGCCCTGTTGGCCAGGGCGGCGGCGAACGGACTCGGCGAGCGGGCCCACAGGCTGGTAACTGTCTGAACCAGCGGATTTTCTGGAATATCCGGCACAATTGTGTTATCATTCCCAGCGCAAATCGACGGTGCCGAAGTCCGCGACCCGCGTCGTGGGCTTCCTCTTGTCCGGTGCGGCCGCTGAGGCCGCATCGTCTCGTCAAACGGATTCTGCGGTCCCGCCCAGCCGGCCCCGCGTCGGCGCCGCCGTCGCGGCGGCCCCGGGGACGCACGCTTCAGTCGCAACCAGTCGTGGGAGTTTGAACCATGAACCGATCCCTGCAGATCAGGGCCGGGCTTTCAGTCCTCGTTCTTCTGCTGTCCATCTGGGGCCTGCTGCCGACCTTCAAGGCCCTGTCGATCTCGTCCGCCGACCGCACGGCCGCCCAGGACGATCCCGCCCGCATGGCCGAGATCGCCGAGATCGACGCCAAGGCCATTCGCCGCGGTCTGGACCTCAAGGGCGGCATGTACCTCGTCCTCGAGGTGGACCAGACGGGCATGAACACCTCGGAGGCCGAGGACGCACTGATGCGGGTCAAGGAGATCCTCTACAACCGCATCGACAAGTTCGGTGTCTCCGAGCCGGAGATCACCACCTTCGGTTCGAGCCGCATCGTCGTGAAGCTGCCCGGCCTGCAGGATCCCGAGCGCGCCAAGAACCTGCTGGGCAAGACGGCCCGCCTCGAGTTCCGCATGGTGCGGCCCCAGGAGGACCTGCAGGACGCCATCGATCGCCTCGACCAGCTCTTCCTGGCCGACGCTCCGGCCGCCGGGGGCGATGACGCCACGGCCCCCGCGCCCGAGGCCGGCGCCGATGCCGCCGAAACCGTCGCGGCGGCGGCCGATTCGGCCGGCGGGGCCCTGGCGGCGGCCGACAGCGCGGCCAACCCCTTCGGCGAGCTCGACGACGTGCTCGGCAGCGACCTGGAGGCCACGGCCGGCAACGACGAGTACCTCAAGACCCATCCGTTCAGCGGTCTGCTCATCGCGCAGGGCGGCATCATGCCCGGCACGCCGCTCTTCGTGCCCGAGGGCAACGTCGACCAGCTGCAGGCGCTCCTCGACGACCCCCGCACGGCCCGGCGCCTGCGCGGATCCGAGTTCCAGATGACCATGGAGCCCATGGACTTCGGCGGCGGCCAGCTGATGCGCCCGCTCTACCTGGTCGACACCTCGGCCATCCTCTCGGGTGACCAGCTCACCGACGCGCTGGCGGCCTCGAACCCCGACCGGCCCGGCCTCTGGCAGGTCAACTTCACCCTGAACAACCGGGGCGCCCGCACCTTCGCGAAGGTGACCGGCGAGAACGTGGGCCGCTACCTGGCCATCAGCCTCGACGGCCGCATCAGTTCGGCGCCCGTCATCCAGGGCAAGATTCCCAGCGGCAGCGGCTCGATCAGCGGCAACTTCAGCAACGCCGAGGCCAGCGACCTGGCGCTGCTGCTGCGCGCCGGCGCCCTGCCCACCGACGTGTACATCGCCGAGGAGCGCACCGTCGGCCCGAGCCTGGGCTCGGACTCGATCCGCATGGGCGTGAATGCCGCCCTGTACGGCTCGCTGCTGGTGATCCTGTTCATCCTGGTCTACTACCGCATGAGCGGCGTGGTCTCGGTGGTGGCCCTGATCAGCAACATCCTGATCCTCATGGCCGTGTTGGCCCAGTTCGATCTGGTGCTCACCCTGCCGGGCATCGCCGGCATCATCCTGACGGTGGGCATGGCGGTCGACGCCAACGTGCTGATCAACGAGCGCATCCGCGAGGAGCTGCGGAAGGACAAGACCATCCGCGCCTCGGTGCAGGCGGGCTACAGCAACGCCACGCGCACCATCGTCGACGCCAACGTGACGACGCTGATCGCCGGCGTGATCCTGCTGTGGTTCGGCACCGGCCCCATCAAGGGCTTCGCCGTGACCCTGAGCATCGGCATCCTGACGAGCATGTTCACGGCCCTGGTCATGACCCGCGTCCTGATGGAATGGATGACGCGGAACCAGGGTCAGCAGAAGATGAGCATCTAGTCCCGCGGACCTCCGCCGGGAAAGACTTCGTGTCCCGCCCGAGGGTGGGCGGGACCAGGGAAAGGCCAATCGGACATGGAATTCTTCCGGGATCCCAAGATCAACTTCGTGGGCGCCATGAAGCCCGCGTTCTCGCTCTCGGCCGCGCTGGTCATCATCAGCGCGGTGCTGATGCTCATCCACGGCGGACCGCGCCTGAGCATCGATTTCACCGGCGGCTCGGTGCTGCAGGTGAAGATCGATCCGGTGCCCGCGGTCCAGGACATCCGTTCGGCGCTCGAGAGCAAGGGTTACGAGGGCGTGCAGGTCACCGAATTCGGCTCGGCCGACGAGTTCCTCATCACGTTCCCGACGCCCGTCACCGAGGGTGAGACCCTCGACGCGGCGCAGATCCTGCTGACCGACCTGCGCGAAGGTCTGCCCGGCGCGGGGATCGAGCTCCGGCGCGAGGAGAGCGTCGGGCCGAAGATCGGCGGGGAACTGCGCACCGCAGCCGGCAACAGCATCGTGGCCGCCCTGGCGCTGATCGTGCTCTACATCACGTTCCGCTTCGTCTTCCGCTACGGCATCGCGGCCATCCTGGCCCTGGTGCACGACGTGACGCTGACGATGGGCGTCTTCTCGCTGTTCAACTTCGAGGTCAGCCTGCAGATCATCGCGGCGTTCCTGACGATCATCGGCTACTCGCTGAACGACACGATCGTGGTCTTCGATCGCATCCGCGAGAACATGAAGCTGCGCCGCAAGGAGAGCTACCGCGAAGTCATCAACCGCTCCATCAACGAGTGCCTGAGCCGGACGATGCTCACCTCGCTGACGACGTTCTTCGTCTCGGCCACGCTGTACGTCCTCGGCGGTCCGGTGATCCACGACTTCGCCTTCGCCCTGTGCTTCGGCGTCGTGGTCGGCACCTACTCGTCGATGTTCATCGCCTCGCCGGTGCTGGTGTGGTGGTACGAGCGCCGCATCGCCGACAAGAAGCGGATGGCCATGGACATGTAGTCCGGCCCGGGCTGCCCGGTGTGATCCGGGGGGGCGAGTGCCGGCAGGATGAATCCAGGAAGAACCAGGGGCGCCGCTTCCGGCGCCCCTTGATTCTTGGGTTGTGTCTCGAAGATTGTGTTTCTTTGCAGCCGCACGGTAGTTCGCCCCGATCCGTTCAGTACGCGTATTTCAGTTCATGCCTCCGCCCCCTCCCCAACGCCGCCGTCGCGATCGTCCGGTCGTAGTACTCCCCCCACCGCGGCGGCACCTCCACCCGGCTCCGGAACAACCGCCACCGCAGCAGATCCTCGGCGCTCAGCGGTGCCTCCGCCAACCCGACTTCCATCGCCGGCGTCGGACTGCCCGCGATCTTTTCCCGCCGACCCTTCATGTAGTTTCGCCACACCAGCAGGATCAGCAGCCGCTCCGCGCTGGCCTGCCGGCGCTTCGACCACGCGATCGTCTCGCGCTTGTGATTCGCGCAGCAGTGCCGGATCAGCAGGTCGAGCAGGTTGACCTCCCACAACGAGTTGTTGCGGTCCCGGTGCGCACTGCCCGGCGTGATCCGATGCTCGATCCTGGCCGGCAGGTGCCGGATCGCCCGCTTGTAGGCCGGATGATCGTCGCTGTAGACCCGCGCCTGCCGTCGGTCACGCAGCACGACCTGCAGCAGGTCGCCCATGTCCCGCTCGACGGCCTTCGGGTCGGGCCGGCCCAGGACCGTCTCGAGCCGTTCGCGGCGGGATCGCTGCCGGGCGGTCATGCGGCCTTTGCGTCGTAAAGGGCTGTCGGTGAAGAAGTAGAAGAAGTCGGTGCCCTTGCCGACGGCGAGGTGGTGGTGGAACGGGAAGTACTGGCTCCATTCGAAGGACTCGAAGCCGTCGACGACCACCTCGGCGGGTGGCTCGAGTGTGCGGGTGATCGTCAGGTGATAGAGCATGCAGTGGCGGGCGAGGCGGGCGATGTGCCGTCCGACGGTCTCGACGCCGACGGCGAGGTCCCTGGCGATCTGGCGGTTGGCCATGCCGCCGATGGTCTTGGTCAGGATGCGGGCGGTCAGATCGGGGCGTTTCTGCCAGTAGGTGGTGGAGAAGGTCTGGCGGCTGAAGCTGCGGCCGCATTCGCGGCAGAGGAACCGCTGGAGACGAACCGGGGCGGAGTGTCGCCGCTGGTAGCCGATCTTCTTGAAGGACCAATCGGGGCGGGTCTCGGCGTGAAACCGGCAATGGGGGTTGGGGCAGAAGGGTGGGGACCAGGCTCGGTGTGCGTCGGGGTGTTTGTTCATGGTGTCCGACCCGCAAGGTGTGGGCCGGACACATTTTCAGAGACACAACCTATATCATGCGGATGAGCCAGGCTTGGGAGCGGCGTTTTACGCTGCCGAACCAAACCACCAAAGGCCCCATCACCCCCAACAACACCCCCCACCCCAGCAGCGACCCCAGCACCGCACTCTCATGGTAGAAGAACCCGAGCCGCCGCGAGAAGATGGCCAGCACCGGGATGTGCACCATGTAGAAGAACAGGGGCACGCGGCCCACCGCGGCCAGGGGGCGCAGCAGGGTCGCGCGGCGGGCGGCGATCAGGTCGAAGATGCCCACCATGAAGATCACCGCGCCGGCGAACCAGAGCTGGTGGGCCAGGCTCGGCGGGTACTTCTGGACGAGGAAGAAGTCGTAGCCGCAGAAGGTCTGCCAGGCGAAGATGTTGCCGTAGCCGTGGCCGAAGCGCACGGCGAAGGCGGCTGCCACCAGGGCGAGGCCGATGCCGAGGGAGCGGCGGGCGCGGCGGGCCGGGTCGGCGGCCCAGGCGTCGAACCAGAAGTGGGCCATGACGCTGCCCACGGTCGCGAGGGCGAACCAGGGCAGGATCGGGTACTTGTTGAAGTCGCCGGAGTCGATCAGCAGCTGCATGGGGTAGTGGGCGGGGCCGTCCACGTCGTAGGGGATGCGCAGGAGCAGCGGGTGCACGAGGAAGATGACGCCCGCCACGGCGGCCCGGACCCGCCAGTGCCAGTTGGCCATGGCCATGACGAGCATCATGCTCACGCCGATGGTGGCGATGATGCCGAAGTGGTCGAGGCGGAGGCGCTCGAACCCGCTCCACGAGGCGTTCACCCACACGAGCTGCACCGCGACCAGGAAGAGGCCCCGCTGCACGAAGCCCCAGCGCACCGCGGCGAGCGGCTCGCCGTTGCGCAGGCGGCGGTGGAAGACGTAGGCGGCCATGGCCCCGTTCATCATCAGGAAGCCCGGCGCGCACAGGTAGCCCATGTAGCGCAGCAGGAACTGCGGCGTGTTGTCGAAGAAGGGGTCGACCGGGTCGAGGCTCAGCCAGGCGCTGTTGAAGTAGTAGTTGGCGTGCCCGAGGGCCATCATGACGCCGATCAGGCCGCGGAAGGCGTCGATGAAGGTGAAGCGGTTGCCGCGGCTCACCGGGCGCCTCCCGTCGCGACGGTGCGCACGACCCGCAGACCGACCACGTCCTCGGCCGCGTCCGGGTAGCGCGAGCCGCGCCGGGCGCTGCGGCAGTCCTCGCTGCCGCCGTACCAGCTGCCGCCGCGCACGACGCGCCGCTCGCCCGCGGCCGGGCCGACGGGGTCGAGCAGGACGCCGTCGCCGTCCGGGTCGCCGAGGCGGTAGTCGCCGTACCAGTCCCAGCACCATTCCCACACGTTGCCGTGCATGTCGGACAGGCCGGCGGCATTGGGCGCCTTGAGTCCCACGTCGGCGGTGGCCGGGGTGCCGGGGAAGGTGCTCCCGCAGTACCAGCCCATGGCGTCGAGCACCGGGTCGGCGTTGCAGACCAGGCCGGTCAGGGGGCCGCCGGCGAAGGCGGTGGTGGTGCCGGCGCGGCACAGCCATTCCCATTCGGCCTCGGTGGGCAGGCGCCAGCCGTCGGCGGCGCGGTTCCAGGCGACGTCCTGGCCGTTGACGCTGTAGGCCGGGGTCAGGCCCTGGTCGGCCGAGAGGGCGTTGCAGTAGGCGATGGCGTCGTGCCAGGTGACGGTCTCGACCGGGCGGTCGGGGCCGTCGAAGCCGCTGGGGTCGGTCAGGCCGAGGGCGGTCCACTGGGCCTGGGTGACCTCGGTCACGGCGGCGACGAGGCTGTCCGACAGGACCACGGTGTGCTGCCACTCGTCTTCCGCGCGGCCCGGTTCGTGGGCAGGGTCGGCGGTGTTCGTCGTGGCGCTGCTGCCCATGGTGAAGACGAGGGCGCCGACCACGGGGCCGCCCGTGGTCGTGGTCTCGGCGTCGGGCACCGCGGGGTCGGCGACGCCGAAACGGAACAGGTAGTCGTGGGCGCCGCCCGCGAGGGTCGTCTGGTAGCGGTAGCGGGTGCCGCCGCCGGCCGGGCCGACGGCCGTCATGTCGTGGGGCGTCCCGTCGATGACGACGGCGTGGACGTCCGGGTCGGCCGGATAGACGTAGGTGACCTCGTAGGTGAAGGTGCGGCCGGTGGTGCCGGCGGCCACGTCGACGGCGCCGTCGGTCAGGAGGATGCCCTCGCCCGGGGCGGCGGCGGCCGAGTTGCCCAGGCCGGAGAGCAGGCCGGCGTCGTCGCCGAGGCGCACGGCGAAGTGCCAGGTGCCGGCGGCGAGGCCGGTGACCACGAACTCGCTCGCGGCGCCGGGCTCGCCCGGGGCCGGGGCGCCGGCCACCGGCGTGGCGGCGTCCCACGCGGCCGCGTCGGCGATGGGGGCCGCCGCGTAGCGCACCTCGGTGGTGGCGGCGGTGCCGATCATGCGGTCGTCGCCGGTGGCGTACCACTGCAGGCGCACCGCGCCGACGCCGTAGCCCTCGGCGGTCAGCGACCGGACCGGGGCCGGGGGCGTCGCGTCGGTGAAGGGGTGGGGGCCGCGCAGCACGACCAGGCCCTCGTCGCGGTCGGCCACGAGGACGAGACCGGACGGGGTCAGGGCCAGGTCCATGGCGTACTCGGTGAGGATGCGGCCGCGGAAGACGGGCTGCGTGGGATTCCGCACGTCGACGAAGTGCACGCCCGAGCCCTGGGCCGCCAGGACGGCCAGGCCGTCGCGCACGGCGATGGCGCGGCAGCGGCCCTCGAGGGGCAGGCGGGCCACGCGCACCGGGGTCTCGCCGTCGTCGATGCGGAACACGGCCAGGCCCTCGTTGCCGTCGGCGACGAAGGCGTAGTCGCCCTCGAGTTCGACGTCCAGGGCCGAGCCCGGGCTGTCGCACCAGCTGGCCAGGGCGACGGCGTCCAGGTCGAGGATGCGCAGGTCGAGCACGGCGAGGCCGAGCTCGTCGTCGGCCACGTAGCCGTAGCCGTCGCGCACGACGATGCCCTCCGCGTAGCCGTTCGTGCCGACGAAGACGCCGTTGTAGGCCAGGATGCCCGGCTGGGCCGGGATCGACTCGAAGACCCGCACGCCCTTCCAGCTCTCGGCCAGGTAGCACACGTAGGGGGCTTCCGGGTCGTCCGGCTGGTCGATGAAGACGCGGTTGCCGAAGACGGCGGTGGTGCCGCTGTTGAAGCTCGTGACCGCGGCGGGGTCGGTGATGTCGTAGCTGGTGATCCCCTCGGTGCCCTCGACCACAAGGGCGATGTCGCGGATCGCGTGGCCCACGAAGGTGCGCACGACCTCGACGCTCTCGCTGTACTTCAGGGTGTTGATGGTCTGCAGGAGCACCGGCGCCGCGGGGTTGCTGATGTCGATGGTGTGCAGGCCCGCCTGGCCGCCGGCCACGAAGGCGTAGTCGCCGATCACGGCGACGCCCTCGTTCTGGCTGGGCAGGGGCACGCTGCCCATGCGCTCGAAGTCGGTGCCCGGCGGTTCGTACAGGTCCTGCTGGGCGCAACCGGAGGCCAGGAGGAGGCCGCCCAGCACGAGGGGGGCGGCGGCGCGGAGGCGGAAGGGACGGGCGGTCGACATGGAGGCTCCTTAGAAGGCGTAGTCCAGGCTGATCCAGTACAGCCACTGGGTGAAGTCCTTGTCCGTCGTCAGGTCGCCTTCCCAGGGGGACGAGGTGACCCGGTCGGTGCGCCGGACGGCGAGTTTCAGGTCGACCGCGTCCGAGAGGGCGCGGCGCACGTCGATGGTCCCCTTGTAGAACATGTCCCGGCGGCCCACGTGGTAGGGGTCCTCGGGCAGGGGGCGGTCGACGGTGTAGTAGTAGTCCATGAAGAGGAACGAGAGGCTGATCCGGTCGATCAGCGGCGCGAAGACGGGGTGGGTGATGTCCACGCCCACCCGGTACAGGTCGCGCTCGTAGGAGCCGTCCGAGTCGTCGGAGGTCAGGGGGTTCTCGCCGACCTCGTCGATGGCGCGGGCGGTGGCGTCCTCGTAGCTGTAGTCGAAGTTCAGGGTCCAGTAGCCGTGGGGGCGCCAGCGGATGTTGCCGCGCACCTCCCAGGCCGAGATGTCGTTCTCGATGAACGGCTGGTTGTAGTAGCGGTAGTTCTCCTCGTAGTGGACCTTCGCCCACACGTTCCGGCGCAGCTTCTGGCGCCAGGCCACGTTCCACACGTTGCGCTGGAAGCGGAACTCGAGCCATTCGAGCTCGCTCTCCGGGTCGCTGAGCGGCGAGCGGTCCGAGAGCTGCCGGATGTACTGCTCGGGCGCGAAGTGGCCGTAGAACTCGAGGCTGTTGTTGCGGCCGAAGAACTGGCGCAGGTAGAAGTCGAAGTCGGTGTTCGTCTTGACCGGATTGTGGGTGTACTTCCAGTGCTTGACGACGAAGCGCAGGCGGGTCTGGCCCCAGGCGAGCGGGTTGGCGCGCGCCTCGAGGTCGAGGCTGGGGGCGATGATCAGGTCGTCGATCGAGTCGATGATCGACTTCCAGGGGTACAGGCCGTCGTACCAGTCGTCGATGTCCTCGGGGCTCGAGCTGAGGATGTTCGAGTTGTAGATGAACTCGACGCCCGCGCTGCCCCGCCACGACACCAGCGGACCGCTGTCGTCGCTGTTCTCGTCCTCGTCGGGCACGGCCATGAGCAGGGCCGCGTCCGACACCACCGCGGGCTGCGGCGGACCGTCGTAGTAGAAGACGACGTAGAGGGTCTCGGCCGCGGTGAGCGCGAGGCGGTGGGTGCCCTCGGGGACCTCGAAGGTGAGCTTGCGCCCGCCGCTCGGCACGCCGGCGCGGTCGCTCTCGTCCCAGCCGGCGCTGCCGGAGGGCTCGAACTCGAAGGGGTGCTCGGGGGCCAGGCCCGGCACGCCCGCGGTGCGCAGGACTGCCGTGCGGGGCGGGGCGTCGGCCGCGGCGAAACCGCAGCGGACCCAGGCGGTGACCTTGCCCGGGCCGACGATGGGGATCACCAGGGGCTGGGCGTCGACGGCGAGGTAGGGCTTGCCGCCGATCGGGACCACGGGCGGCTCGCCCACGGGGGCGAGGTACTCCCGCTGGGCCCGCGCCGCGCCGGGGACCAGGAACACGGCCGCCAGCAGCAGCGCGAGGAGGACGGGCCGCCGGCGCGGCGGACGGAGGGGCGAGGCGGGCGTCATGGGCTCTGCTCCAGGTCGCGGCGCGGCATCAGCACCCGCGCGGTGATGCCGCAGCGGTCGGGCCGGACGCACCGCACCGTGTAGACGTGGCGGCCCGCCGGCACCGTGATCACGGCCTTGCGGCGCGATCCGGGCAGCAGGTCGGGCCGGTCGGGATAGAAGGCGTTGGGCAGGCGCGTGGTGTCGTAGTGGTACGTGCTCCACGGGGCGCCGTCGCACAGCACCTCGATGGTGTAGTTCTGGCTGCCGAGCATGCCCCGCGCGAAGTCGAGGCGGGTGAAGAGCTGCAGGTGCGTGGGGCCGGTGACGGCCACGACCAGCGGCTGGTCGGCGGTGAAGCGGTAGTACTCGCTCTGCTTGCCGCTCTCGAACTGGAGGGTGGCGGACTCGGCCCAGGCCTCCGGTGCGTAGGGCACGTTGCCGGCGACGGCGCGCTTGACGTCGCGGAAGAGGCGGCCGTAGACGCGCCCGCCGTCCGTCGCGGCGGTGACGCGCAGCTCGTGCTCGCCGCGGGGCACCTCGACGTAGGCGCGCTCGAGGGCCGACAGGACGGCCCCGTCGCACAGGGCGTTGTCGCCCGGCTCGTCGCCCGCGAAGGTCTTGTGCAGGATCTCGCTCCCGTCGAGGACCACGCTCACGGCGTAGCCCGCGCCGGCTGTCCCGCCCGCGGACAGGGCCTGGCGCGTGAGCAGCTTCACGCGGCGCGGCCCCTGCACCCGGAAGACGACGGCGCGGTCGGGGCCGAGGGCGTGGTAGGTGAAGCGCTGGCCGCCGCTGCGCACGCAGGTGGCGGCGCCCTTGTCGGCCGGATCGACCTCGCGCCAGTTGGCGGCCCGGGCGTCCGGGGCCGCGAGCCCGAGCAGGGCCGCGGCGAGGAGGGCGGCCGTCGCCGGGGGCGGGCGGCGCGTGAGGCGGTCGAAGAGGCCGCGGCGCACCTCGGGCGCGAGGATGAGCACGCAGGCCAGGCCGTAAAGCACGAGGAAGCCCGCGGCCAGGGGCCAGCGGTACATCTCGCGCACGAAGATCTCGCCCTCGCCCGGCAGGGGGTGGTAGTCGGGCGCGATGGGCAGGCCGTGGCGGCGGGCCACGCCCACGACGCCGAGCAGGTGCACCACCGGCACGCCGCGGTCGTTCATCAGCACGAGGGTCCCCTTGCGCGGCCAGTTGTGCCCGCGCAGTTCGAAGGTCAGTCCGGCCGGCAGCAGGGTCCGGTTGTGGCGGCTGCCGATGCTGGCGATGCCGCCGCCCACGTTCACGTACAGGCGATAGGCCCGGCCGCGTCCGGCCTCGGTGTAGAACGACATGCGCTTGACGATGGCGTCGTCGATGTCGCGGGACTCGAGCAGGGGCACCCCGTTGCGCGCGATGGCCTCGCGGATGAGCTCGCGTCCGGCCGGGCTCAGGCCGCGGCCCATGTCGTTGCCGCCGCCGAAGGTCGCCGCCGCGCTGCGCGTGTGGAAGATGCCCGTCTCGAAGAAGAGCGTCTCCATGTCGAGCCAGGTGAACTGGGGGTCGTTGGCGCCCCAGTTCGAGGCGCCCACCGAGGTGATGACCACCGGGCGCAGTTCCATGGCCTCGAGGGCCGCGTAGAGGGCGATGTTGACGCCGGGGAAGGAGCCGCTAATGGCCACGGCCACGGGGTCGCCGGGCGCGAGGCCGGCCTGCCGGAAGTACTCGACGAAGATGGCCGCGAAGTTGGGGTTCAGGCTGGTGAGCTTGGCGTCGAGGTCGCCCGCGGCGTTGGTGATCAGGCTCACCTCGGGCCCGACCAGGCCGGTGCTGCCCGGATCGTTCACCAGGTCGACGTTGGCGCCGACGAGGTCCCGGTGCTCGCGCACCGCCTCGTAGGCGCGCTCGGCCCGGCGGGCGGCCTCGAGCTTCAGGTCGTAGTCGTCCTGGCGGCCCGCGGTGCGGGTCGCGTCGAGCACGAACTGCAGGCCGAGGGCGACCGCGGCCAGCAGGAACAGGATCATCCTGCGGCGGCTATCCAAACGCCAGCTCAACGAGCTTTCCTCCGTAGGCCGTCACGAGCGCCAGGCGCACGATGAAGGCGGCCATGATCATGGTGCACAGGGTCTCGATGACCCCCTGGCGCATCATCCAGTAGGCGATGAGGCCGGGAATGATGTAGCCGATGGACTGCAGCACGCTCGCGTCGACGCCCAGCCCGGCCGCCTCGTTGAACACCCGCAGGTAGCGCGTCAGGAAGCCGAACAGGTAGCCGGCCAGGACGCAGAAGACCATGGTGCGCCGCCCGTACAGCAGCACGAAGCGCCCGGCGCCGCGCGTGACGGCGTAGGTGACCAGGGCCGCCAGGATGGTGCCGAGCACGCGCAGGGGCTGGTCGAGGTACAGGGCGATGTAGCCGGGCACGACCAGGCCGCCGGCCGCCAGGCCGAGGATCTCCGAGAAGAAGAGGCTGACCACCAGCCCCAGGCCGATGCTCTGGTAGATCATGCGCGGGCCTCCCCGTGGGGGCGTGCCGGGGTGCTCTGGGGCGCTTCCTGCGCCAGATGGGCCAGGAGCTGGTGCCCGATGCCGGCGATGTTGCCGACCCCGATGACGCGGGCGCCCGGCCGGGCCAGGCGCAGGACGGCCTGCCAGAGGGCGGGGGCGTCCAGGTCGTGGGCGTCGGTCACGGCGGTGGCGGGGGCGCCGGCGCCGCGCACCAGGCGTGCGTAGAGGGGGGCGTCGTCGCCGATGACGATCTGGTGCCCGGGCCGCAGTTCGCGGCCGAAGAGCGGCGCCAGGTCCTGGCTGCGGCGGCGGCGGTCGGCGCGGGTGTTCACGAGCACGACGACCTCGTCCGGCGCCGCGTCGAGCCCGAGCCGGCGCCACACGCGGCGGTAGCTCTCGTTGTCGTTGGCCGCGAAGCCGTTGATGAACTCGACGGTGCCGCCGTCCGGATGCGGGCAGGCGCGCCGGGTCAGGGCGCCCACGTCCGGCGTCACGCCGCGCATGCCCGCCAGGGCGGTGGCGCGGTCGACGCCCACGTCCTCGCACACGGCCAGGGCGAGGGCGACGTTCTCGGCGAATTCGTCGTAGGTGAAGTCGGCCATGTCGGCGGCGCCGACGTTCTCCGGGCCCACGGCGGTGCAGGAGCTGCCCGCCCGCCGGGCGCGCGCGGCGAGGTAGCCGGTGTAGCGGTCCTCGGCCGTGTAGAGGCGGGCGTGGCGGGGGACGGTGCCGGCGAGGCTGGCCGCCACGTCGTCGAGGGTCGGGCCCATGACCTCGAGGTGGTCGGGCCGCACGTTGGTGATGACGCCGTGGGTGGCGTGCACGATGCCGTGCTCGCAGGCGCGCTGCAGGTCGGGCCGCACGGCCATGCACTCGAGCACGAGGGCGTCGCAACTCTGGGCCGCCGCCGTGCGGAACACGGCGAGCTGCTCCTTGATGTTGGGCCCGCCGCGCCGGGCGATGGGCGACTCGCTGCCGTCGGTGTTGATGACGGCGGCGGCGCTGCCGGTGGTCTTGGCCACCACCGCGAGGCCGCCGGCGCGCAGGCCCGCGGCGATGAGCCGGGCCACCGACGACTTGCCGCGGCTGCCGTTGACGTGGATGCGCAGGCCGATGCGCCGCCGGTGGCGGGCATGCCGCGCCATCTCCCACGTACCGAGGGCGGTCAGCAGCACCAGCAGGAAGAGGATCAGTCGCACCACCGCGCCGTTCGTCGCGCCGCCAACGGTCCGGCCGCCCCGCGGGGCCGCCGGACCGGACCGGCCGTCATCGCACCAGGATCATCTTGCGTGTCCGGGCCCCGTCGGGGGACTCCAGGCGGAAGAAGTAGACGCCGCCCGCGACCGGATGCCCGTCGTCGGCGCGGCCGTCCCACACGCGGGCGCCGGCGCCCGCGACGACGTCGCCGTCGATCAGCGTGCGCACCAGGCGTCCGGCCACGTCGTACACCCGCAGGCGGGCATGGCCGGCCCGGGGCAGGGCGAAGCCGAAGGTGACGTCGCCGCCGGCCGGGTTGGGCCAGGCGGGCTGCAGGGCCAGCGGGGCCGTGACCACGGTCCGGGCGCGCCCGGCCTCGGTCGTGGCGCCGTAGGGCTGCAGGGCCTGCAGGATCCAGGTGGCGTCCGCGTCGTCGGTCGCGCCGCGCACCGTGAAGCTGCGCGCGGCGGCGGGCAGGGGGTCCGGGGTCAGGTCGGTGGTCGTGCCGTCGCGGCTGTGCAGCACGCGCCAGCCCGTCACCGGACGCTCGTCGCCGGGCTGCCAGCGCAGCTCGACGCCGCCGCCGGCGGACGTGGCGGCGAACGAGGCCAGCGCGAAGGGCACGCGCACCGGCCGCTCGGTGGTGATGCGCACCGCGAGGCCCGGCTGCAGGGGCGCCATGCCCGGCGAGTTGATGTTGCCGTAGCTGAGCTGGATGCCGTCCTCGCCGTCGGGCGATTCGATGCCCACCGTGGCGTACATGCGCAGGTAGTCGTTGTTGGTCACCTGCCGGTAGAGGAAGAGCATCTCGCCGTCGCCGCCGGTGGTCGGATGCTGCGCCGGATCGAGCAGCCGCAGCTGGAAGGTCTGCAGGCCGAGGATCTCGGGCTTGTAGTGGGGCAGGCGGCTCCACTCCACCACGAAGGCGCCCGCGGCCGCGTCGTGCCACGTGTAGATGCCGTCCGGCGCGAGGCCGTTGACGTTGTCCTCGGGAGAGGCGGGCGCCTGGGGGTTGAGGTTGTCCCAGAACGGCGCCACCAGGGCCTCGACGCCGTACTGGGTGGGGATGGTCCAGTTGTAGAAGTCGTAGTCGGTGCCCGTGTCGAAGCTGATCCAGCCGTTGTCGCTGACGCGGCACTGCGTGTAGTCCTGCCCGTAGTAGCGGAACGTGAAGGGCAGGTCGACGACCATCCAGACGACCTCGTTCTCCACCGGGAAGTCGAGCTTCGTGCCCGGCCCGCCCAGGGCGGTGGAGATCTCCGTCCACTCGTACCGGGGACGGCTGGCGGGGTAGTCGTAGTCGGCGCTGTCGTAGGCGTAGTAGCCGTAGGCATCGGGTCCGACGGGCGCCCCGACGTCGATGGGCCCGACGAGGGAGGCGCAGGTCGTGACGGTGCGGGCGCCCGCCGCCGTGGTCACCGTGAGGTCGAAGTTGAGCTGGGTGCCGGCGGCGGTGGCGGGGTCGACCGTCACGTCGAAGACGGCCGCGGTGGTGACGGTGGCGCCCGGGGCGCAGGCCGGCAGCGCCGCAGTGGCGGTGCCGAGGACGGCGCCGGTCGGGTTGGTCAGGGCCAGGGCGACGGTGCCCCCGGCGGCCGCCACGCTGCCGGTGTTGCGCAGGGTGAGGGCCAGGTCGGTCGTGGCGCCGGCGGTGGGCCAGGCGCCGTCGGCCGCGCCGAGGCCGAGGATTTCCCAGGCGGGGGCGGCCACGACCAGCTCGAGGGCCGAGAGGTCGTGCTGGTCGCCGGCGCGGGTCGCGTCGAAGTCGAGGGTGAGCACCGCACCGTCGGCGGCCTCCGGAGCGACCGCGACCTGCAGGGGCGTCGGGCTGTCGAGGGTCGCGCCCGCGGCGATGTCGCCCACGGCGACCGCGCCCACCGCCACGGCGGCGGGCCCGTCGACGGTCAGGCCGAGGCTGAAGGCGCCGCTGGCCACGCTGCCGTGGTTGCGCACGGTCACGGTCAGGTCGAGGGTCTCTCCCGGATTGGCGACCAGATCGCCGTTGCCGGTGCCGCCGTCCGACCCGCCGTCGGCCACGGCCACGGCGGTGGCGCCGAGATTCACGGCCGCCACGCCGGTGGTGGCCACACCCTCGTAGGGGACCAGGTCGGCCCCGGTCACGACCACGGCCACGTCGCCGGCGCCGGTCACCGCGTCGAGCACGACGCGGACCGCACCGTCGGCCCCCGTCAGGCCGGTGCCGAGCAGGACGCCGTCCTGGACCACGGCCACGCGCGCGCCGGCCACGGGCAGCGCCCCGCCGTCGACCACGGCGACGCCCAGCGCGGTGGTGCCGACCGCCACGGACACGGGGTGGGTGACGGTGGCGGCGCGCGGCTCGTCGCGCCAGAAGCCCAGGGCCGGGTCGCCGAGCAGGTTGTAGATGTGGAAGTAGAACTCGACCGACTCCTCGCCGTACTCGGCGGCGGCGACCTCGTTGGGGAAGTAGTCGGCGAAGCGCAGCTTGGCGGCGTTCAGCAGGGGGCCGAGGGCCGTCAGTTCCGGATCGACGATGCGCTCGAACATGCCGATGGCCATGGCGTCGTTGTAGCGCGTGTGCGACCAGTGCTCGCCGTTGCCGATGAAGGCCACGGCGCCCTTGCCGGGAGCGGCGGGCGTGCCCTGGCGCACGAAGACCTCGCCGAAGCACGGCGAGCTGTTGGTGTAGTCGCCGTTGAGGCACACGAAGCTCATGACCACGGGCGTCATGGCGTTGGTGGCGAGGGAGGGGATGTCGTCGACGGTGAACGTCGGCGGATCCCAGCCGGCCGTGCCGTAGGCCCAGCCGCGGTAGACCACCATGCCGACTCCCGTGTTCAGGGTGGCGCGCACGGCGTTGGCGCCCTGCAGCGACGGCAGGGGCGGCGACGACACCGTCGTCGGCGCGGGGAAGCCCATGTCGACCAGCCGGCCGCCGCAGAAGTCGACGGTGTAGCCCGGCGTGTCCGAGGCGTACACCCCGGCCACCATCAGCGACCGCGTCTGCCAGCCGGCGCTGGCGGCCAGGCCGGGCTGGCGCTCGTAGGCGATGGTCTTGGCGACCATGGTCTCGGCCTCGGTGACGTTCTCCACCGGGAAGCGGCCGATGGCGGCGTCGGGCAGCCAGTCGTCGCCGTCGAGCTGGATGTAGGGCTGGTCCGAGGGGTTGCCGTAGAAGGAGAAGGTCGGGATGGCGCCGATGTCGCCCACCAGCAGGACGTAGGCCGGCGGCACCGGCCAGGTGTCCCAGGCCGTCTGCAGCCACGACTTGATGCCCTCGGTCGAGGCGCCGGTGGTCGCCGTCGAGACCGTCACCACGTCCAGGCCGCAGCGGGTCTT
>JAGRNP010000089.1 GCA_020440705.1 bacterium
CGAGGAGTGCCTCGCCCGCGGCCTGCGCGAGGTGCGCTTCATCCACGGCAAGGGCATCGGGGTGCAGCGGACCATCGTGCAGGAGATCCTGGCCGCGCATCCGGAGGTGGAGGCGTTCGGGCATCCGTCCGACGCGTCGGGGTGGGGCGCGACGGTGGCGAGCCTGCGCCCGCGGGAGGGCCGCTGATGGGCCGCAAGCGCCGGCCCCGTGGCGACGGCGACGATCCGCGGCCCCGCCGCGGGATGCGCCGCTCGATCCGGTTCGACGCCGCGGAGGAGTGGCCCGAGGAGCGCCGCCTGCACCGCGGCGAGGACGCCCCGCCGGAGATCATGCTGCGCAAGCTGAAGCTGCTCGCGGCCCTCGAGCGCCTCGAGTTCCAGCTGCGCGCCCACGCCGTCAGGGGCACGCCGCGGGTGCTGGTGGTGCACGGCAAGGGGTCGTCGTCGCCGGGCGGCGTGTCGATCCTCGGGCCCGAGGTCAGGAAGTGGTGTGACGCGCATCCCGGCCTGGTGGTATCATGGCAGGAGGCCCCCCCGCGTTGGGGCGGAGCGGGCGCCATCGTCGTCAACCTGCGCACCTGAGCGCCCGGGACCGCCATGACCATCGACCGCTTCGTCGACCCCGACGACGGGGACGCCGACGCCCCCGCCGAGGGCTTCCTCGCCAGCCGCACCGCCCTGGTGACCGGCGCCGCCCGCCGCGTGGGGCGCGCCCTGGCCCTGGCTCTCGCCGCCGAGGGCGCCCATGTCGTCATCCACCATCACACCGCGGTCGACGAGGCCAAGGCGCTGGCGAAGGAGATCCGGCACCGGGGCGGCAGCGCCGACGTGCTGCCGGGCGATCTGGCCGACGCCGCCGTGGCCCGCGCCCTGCCCGCGCGCGCGGCCGAACTGAGCGGCAACCCCCTCGACATCCTGGTGAACAACGCCGCGGGCTTCGTGCGGGCCGACTTCGCCGCCACCGACGCGGCGACCTGGGACCGCCTGCACGCCGTGAACCTGCGTGCGCCCTTCCTCCTGGCCCAGGGCTTCGCGGCGCAGCTGCCCGCGAAGTGGACCGGCGACATCGTCAACCTCAACGACGCGCGGTCCCTCGTCGGCGACCCCGAGCATTTCGCCTACGCCGTGGCGAAGGTGGGGCTGCAGGGGCTGACGCGGAACCTGGCCCGGGCCCTCGCGCCGCGCATCGAGGTGAACGAGATCGCCCTGGGCGCCGTGCTCGCGCCCGACGCCGGCGACTACCTGCACACCACGCGCGACGAGCTGCCTGCCGGGCGTTTTCCGCACCTGGACGAGGTGATCTCCGCTATGATGTTCATCCTCGGCACGCGCGGCGTGTCGGGCCAGACCATCCGCATCGACGGAGGCCAGTTCCTGGCCTGAACGGGGAGCGCATCAGCTTGGGACGCCTGAAGAAAGAACTCATCGTCGTCGGTGATCGCCTGCTCATCCGCCCGGAGGAGGGAGAGGAGCGCACCAACGCCGGCCTGATCCTGCCGCAGACGGCCGTGGCCTCGCGCCAGGCCCGCGGCGGTTGGGTGGTTTCGGTGGGCCCGGGCACGCCGGTCATCTCGCCCCTGGACTTCGGCGAGGACGGCTGGGGCGACGACGACAGCCTGCCGCCCCGCTTCATGCCCATGCAGGCCCAGGAGGGCGACTACGCGCTCTTCCTGCACAAGGCCGCCGTCGAGATCACCTTCGAAGAGAAGAAGTACCTGATCGTTCCGAACAACGCGGTGCTCGTGCTGGTGCGCGAGGGCTTCGACGCCGAGCACGAGGCCGGCTGGGAGGAACGGAACTCGAACTAGGGGGAAGCCATGTCCCGCCGCAGCCGTGCCATCGCGCCCGCATTCCTGCTCATCGCCCTGTCCGCTCTGGTCGCCGGTTGCGGTGACGACGATCAGCCCCTGGCCAGCGCGGCCTTCCGTCTCGACCTGCGCATCGCCGACGCGTCCGGCGCGCCGGTGCCCGGACTGGAGGTGGGGCTGCACGTGCCCATTCCCGGCCTGGAGCCCGTCGCCGCCAAGGCCGCCACCCGCCTGGAATTCGCGGTGGCGGTGGGCTGCAGCGTCAGGGTCGACGTGGACGACATGGAGGGCCGGCCCTACCAGGTGCTCGTGCGCGACGCCTTCGGGCCGGGGGTCTACGCCCTGCTGTTCGGGGCGGGGAGCCCGCCGCCCATCGGCACCCACGTCTACCGCGCCCGGATGACGGCGTGGGACGACTCCACGACCTACCACACCGAGAGCGTGCTGATGACCCTGATGACCAGTTTCGACGTGGACCAGATGCCCATCCTCGGCACGTCCGACGCGGACGGCGCCGTCCGGTGCGACGACCGGCGCGAGTTCCCCTTCCTCTACGACATCTGGCCGCAGATGGCCCGCGACGAGAACGGCGACGAGATGGGCGAGTTCACGCCCGCGAGCGAAGTGGAGTTCCTGCTGCGGGAGGCGGGCACGGGCGACAGCTGGGTGCGCTACACGGCCGTGATCGAGCCGGGGGTCAATCGGGTCGACCTGGTCTGGGATCCGCAACCGAAGCGGGGTGCCGTCGCGGCGCCATCCGGACCGCGGAGCGTAGAGGCGGCTGGTCGCGCGGATGTGTTCCGACGGAAGGACCTGCCCCTGCCGCAGGTGTTCGACCTGCGGCCGAACTATCCCAACCCCTTCAACTGAGCCCGATCCGGTTCAGCGCACCAGGGTGACCGGCCGCGACTGCGACCCGGCGCCGTCACCGGTCAGGCGCACCAGGTACACCGCCGACGCCACGCCGCGGCCGCCGTCGTCGCAGCCGTCCCAGGCGAAGCGGTGGGCGCCGGCCTGCCGTCGGACCGGAGGGGCCAGCGTGCGCACCCGCCGTCCGGCCACATCGACGATCTCGACGCCCACGTTGGCCGCCCGGTCGAGGACGAAGCCCACGGTCGTGCGCGGGTTCGCCGGATTGGGCGCCGGCGCCGCCAGCCGGATGCGACCGTCCGCCGCGCCGGGCACCGCCGCGGCGCCCGGGTACAGGAGGGTCGTCGTCACGACCACGAACTCGGCCGGGGCCAGCGGTGCGAAGCCGACCCGGAGGATGACCCGACCGGCGGCGATGTCGGCGGCGGTCATGGTGGTGCCCAGGCCGCACTGCACGAAGTAGGCGTCGTTGGGCGACGTGCCGGCGAAGTACCCGGAGCGGTACAGGCCGAACAGGAAGCCGTCGGTGTCCGTGCGCAGCTCGTTCCAAAGGGTGGCGTCGTTGTCCAGGAGATCGAACCAGCCGGTGCCCTGCCCGATCGAGCGCGCCATGTGCAGCGCCATGCGCCGCACCGCGACGTAGCGCCACTCCGGATCGCTGCTCAGCGTGCGCGCCCCCCACACCCGGATGCCCGCCAGGTTGCGGATGACGTTGATGTTCTGCGCGTTCAGCTGGTCGTTCGTCGCCGTGTCGATGTCCACGGCGACCGCGATGGCCGTGGCCAGGACTCCGAACGGCGAATCGGAAGGCGACGTCGCGCAGATCAGCCCGGCCACGAAGCCGCTGGGCGGCAGCAGCTGCGAGACGCCCGTGGGGGCGGCGTGGATCCAGGGGAAGTAGAGGGCGCCGTGCCCTGCGGGGGCGTCGAGCCCGGCCCGCTGCAGCTGGATACCCGGCAGACCCGTCGGCGAAGCCGGATCCAGCACCGCGAACAGGCCCTGGCGGCGGGCGAAGTCGAGCAGGGCGTCCTGCACCAGATCGGTGCCCACGCCGGGAATCGCCACCACCGAAACGTCCGGCCAGCCGGCCAGGGCCCGCAGGCCGGTGGCCGTCGGGCCGGATCCGAACCCGATCAGGTCGGCGGGGGCGTCGGACGCGACCCGCACGATGCGCGCCTGCCCGCCGCCGTTGGCGAAGAACGCGGCGACCGAGGGGGCCAGGTAGGGGTTCGCCAGGCCGGTGGTCGCGGTGCCGAAGACGGCGCCGAACTCGGCCCAGCTCGTGACGAGGACCGCTTCGTCCAGGGGGCCCTGGGCGGCGAGCCCCACGAAGCCGGCGGTCATGGTGTCGGCGGGCGCGATGGGACCAGCGGTGGGGACGATGTCCCGCGCGGAGCCGGGCGCCCCCGCGAGGGCGGCGCAACCCCACATGACGATGAGAACCAGGATGTGGCGGTGGCCGGTGACCATGGCGTGTCTCTCCGGAGAAGGTGGGACGGCCGCATCGAGGACGATTTTCCCAGATCCGCGCATCACGGTCAAGACGACCGCCCCCGGGGCCGGGCCCGGGGGCGGTGCATCGTCCCGTTCACGCGTCGGCGTCTACCGCCAGTCCTTCGGCTCCGGATACAGCGCGTCCCACCACGCCGAACGCCCCTTGAGGTGCTTGGCCAGGAAGGCGAGGATCGTGTCGTTCCACACGATGCGCTG
Source organism: bacterium (assembly GCA_020440705.1). Lineage (NCBI taxonomy): Bacteria > bacterium. The sequence continues at coordinate 4,389 of JAGRNP010000089.1, forward strand.
CTCGTGGTCGAGGATGTGGTGGTCCTGCCCGACGATCTGCACGTACTCGACCTCCTTGCCCAGCATCTTCAGGGCGGTGAAGAGCTGGTCGCTCTCGCCCTTGGGCACGTTCACGTCGCTGTCGCCGTGCACGAGCAGCAGCGGCGTCGTGATCCGGTCCGCCTGGAAGAGCGCGCTCTGGCCGATGTACAGCTCCTGGTCGGCCCAGGGGAAGCTGCCCGCCAGGGCGCGCGCGCCGTAGGCGTAGCCCCACAGCCCCTCGCCCCAGTAGCTGCTGATGTCCGAGATGCCGGCGTGGCTCACGGCGGCGGCGAAGAGGTCGGTCTGGGTGATGATGTACTCGGTGAGGAAGCCGCCGTAGCTCGCGCCCATGCAGCCCACCTTCGACGCGTCGGCGAAGGGGTGGGCGGCGAGGAACTTCTCGGTGCCCTCGATCACCTCGGGCGCGGTGAGCCGGCCCCAGTCGTTCACGTGGCGCGCGGCGAACTCCTGGCCGTAGCCCGTGGCGCCGCTCGGGTTGGGCACGTAGACCACGTAGTCCTGGCCGGCCCAGACGTTCTTCGGGTAGCGGCCGCCGAAGCTGCGATCGATGGGCGAGGTGCCGCCGTAGTAGTAGACGATGACCGGGTACTTGCGGGCCGGATCGAATCCGGGCGGGTAGTAGACGAACCCGTCGAGGTCCATGCCCTTGTCGAGCTTCGCCACCCAGGGTTCGACCTTGCCGAAGACCACGTCGGCGTACCAGGCCGCACCCGGATCGAGCAGCAGCTTCGCGCTGTTCTTCTTCAGGTCGACCACGTGCACCGTGTTGGGGCTGGTGCTGCCGGTGCCGCGGGAGACGGCGATGCGGGCGTCGTCGGCCACCGCGAACTGGTCGCACGCCTCGACGCCGGTCGCGACCCGTTCCCACGCGCCGCCCGGCTTCAGCCGCCACACCGTGACGAACTGCGTGTCGGTGCAGCGCGCGTAGATCATGCCGTCGGCGCGCGACCAGCTCACCGAGCCGACGTCCGGCCGGAAGTCGACGGTCAGGGCGGAAGGCCGGCGCGCGGCGAGGTCGAAGAGGTAGAGCTGTCCGCCGTAGTCGTTGGCCTGCATGCCGTCGGGCAGGTCGCGGCCCAGGCCGTCGAAGGCCGAGGGCGAGCCGCTCAGGAGCAGCGACTTCCCGTCCGGGCTCCAGATGGCGCCGCCGATCCAGGGATCGTCCAGCACCTGTTCGACGGCGAGGGTCTTCAGGTCCATCAGGTGCATGGTGCTGGTGAAGTAGGGGCGGGCGGTGAGGTCCTGCTCGCTGGTGAAGAAGACCATGCGGCTGCCGTCGGGCGAGACGGCCCAGTTGTCGGCGCTCACCGGACCGGCGGTCAGGCGGCGGGTGACGCCGGCGGGCACGAAGACCTGCTCCAGATGCGAGCGGTTGCGCCACCAGGGCTGGCGGTCGGCCGGATCGTGCACCCGCTTCACCTTGCGGCTGTCGGCCTCGGCGGTGCGGTTGACGGCGTAGATGATGGAGCCGCCGTCCGGGGTCCAGGCCCAGCCGCCGAGCTGCTCGACGTCGGCCAGGACGACGGCGGTCTCGCCGGTGTCGAGGTCGTAGGTGCGCAGGGTGGCCTTGTCGCCGGCGGTGGTCTGCCAGGTCACCTTGTGGCCCTGCGGGTGCCAGTCCACGCCGCCGGGGGCATGGCTGCCGCGCCACAGGTTCACCAGCCGGCCGGACTTCGTCTCCCGCACCTCGAGCCAGCTCTCGCGGTCCTTGCCGTTGCGGTACTCGCCCAGGCTGATGGCCACCAGCTGGCCGTCCGGCGAGATGGCGACGCTGCCCACCCGCGGCGCGTCCAGGACGGTGTGGATGTCGACGGGGCGCGCGGCGTCGCTGCCCACCGTCGTGGCGGCGTCGGCGGCACCGGGCGTGACGGAGAGGGAGAAGGTCCAGGTGGCCTCGCTGCCGGGGGCGCGCAGGGTGCGCAGCACCACGAGCTGCTTGCCGATGGCGGCCTTCACCTTGGCGGTGCGCACGGCCGGGGCGCCGTCGGCGCCGTCCTTCCTGTCGAAGGCCAGGGCCGCGCCGCCGCAGGTGCCCGCCACGGGCGCATCGCCGGTGACGGTCAGGGTGAATTCCTGCCAGCGGTCGGTGCCCACGGTGAAGGCCAGGTAGCGGGCGGTGGCGTCGTCGGTGCCGAGCTCCACCGCGCCGTCGGCCGCCGTGCGGGCACGCCAGTGCACCTTGGTTCCGCCCGGGCCCGCGAAGGCGTCGCCGTCGGCCGGCCACGCGGCGCCGCTGCCGTCGTCGCCGGGCAGGGCGGGCAGGCCGGCCAGCAGGTCGTCCCAACTCACGCCCGCGCGGTCCGCGTCGTGGAAGGCGGGCAGGGCCAGGGAGATCGCGTCGCTGACGAGGACCTCGGTCACCGCGACGGGGGCCGGACCGCCGGTGTCGGCGTCGGCGGCCAGGGTCGGCGCGGCCGCGGCCAGCAGCAGGATCAGGAGCGGCAGCGCGGACGGACGGAGAATGCGGAACGGAAACATGCAGGCCTCCAGGACGACGGAGATCGGAATGCGGGGGGTCGCGCCATGATACTCCACCGGGCGCCCGGGCCCAACCGCCGAATGGCGCGGGATGCCGCCCCGCCGCCGGACCAGGCCGGGGATTGGTGGAAACGGGAGCCGATCCGTATGGTATGATGCGGGCATCCCGAATCCCATGCCGACCGTCCCGAGGAGTCCCGCCATGTCCCGTCGCCCGTTCGCCCCGGCCGCCAGCGTCCGCCTCTGCGCCCCGATCGTGGGCCTGCTGCTCCTGGCTCCGGCCCTCGCCGCCGCCGCCGATCTCGACTGGTCGTGGGGCCATCCGCGCCCCCAGGGCAATCCCGTCTTCGGGCTCGTCTTCCAGGACGACCAGACCGGCTGGGCCGTGGCTCGCGGCGGCCAGGTGCTGCGCACCGACGACGGCGCGGTGACCTGGCACGTGGTGCAGGGCCTGGGCGGGGTGGGGGCCGACCTCATGGACATCGTCCAGCTGCCCGGCGGCGCGCTCATCGCCGGCGGCGACGGCCTGCACCGCAGCACCGACGGCGGCTTCAGCTGGGAGCTCCTGTCCGTGCCGGCGGCCGGACCCTTCCACGACCTGACCCTGATACCCGGCGGCGGGGTCTCGGCCGGCGGCGACGGCGGCGCCGTCGTCGTCTCGACCGACGGCGGCACCACCTGGACCGACGTCGGGCCGGGGACCGGCGTCATCCGCCACCACCTGTGGCGCAGCGCCACCGAGGCCTACGTGGTGGGCGACTGGACCAACCTGCACACCGTCGACGGCGGCGTCACCTGGACCCCGACCTTCCCCCTGATGGATCCCCTGCTCAACGAGGTCTTCTTCACCGGCCCGGACACGGGCTTCATCGCCGAAGCCTTCAAGTACTGGGTCACCACCGACGGCGGCGCCACCTGGCAGCCCGGTCCCGACTTCGACGGCGGTCCCCTGTACCGCTACCGCACGCTGCTCGTGTCGCCGGACCACTGGCTGGTCACGGCCCACGGCGAGGGCGGCGAGTTGTGGGAGACCCTCGACGGCGGCGCCACCTGGACGCAGCTGCACTTCTCGTGGCATGTGGGGTACCCGGCCATCGCGGCCCTGCCGGGCGGCCGGGTGGTCGTGGCCGGCGACGACGGGGGCCTCTTCCGCTCGGACGATCTGGGCCACACGCTGGTCCTGGCCGGACACAACGTGGGCGCCGCCACGGTGTACGCCACTGTCGACATCCTGGCCGCGCGGCCCGACGGCACGCTCTTCGCCTACGGCGATCCTTCGGTGAGCGGCATCCCCCCCGTGTGGATGCGCAGCGACGACGGCGGCTTCAACTGGACCGACGGCGGCGACCTGGACGAGATGGTGAAGATCAGCAACGCGATCTTCGTCGACGACGCGATCGGCCTGGCGGGCGGCTGGAACACCGTGCTGCGCTCGGCCGACGGCGGCGCCACCTGGGCTCCCGCGAGCTGGGCCGGGGGCGGCTGGGTGCGCGGCTTCGCGGCGCCGGCGCCGGACAACGTCTTCCTCGCCGGCAGCAACGGCTCGGGCGGCGGCAGCATCTACCGGAGCACCGACGGCGGCCAGACCTGGGCGCCCGTCGGCGGCGGCCTGCCCGTCGGCACCTTCGACGTGTGGGCGGTGCGCTTCGGCAGCCCGCTGGTCGGTCTGGTCAGCGGCAACGTGGGCGGTCTCGGCCGCACCTACCGTACCACCGACGGGGGCGCCACCTGGGCCCTGGTGGGTGGTCTGTCCGGCGCGGTCCAGCCGGGCGCCTGGCCCGAACCGGACGTGGTGTTCGGCTCCGTGGGCCAGGACGTCGTGCGCTCGCTGAACGGCGGCCTGACCTGGCAGACCGTCGGCGTCGGTCGGGGCTCGGCCCTGGCGTTCCGCGACGCCGACGAGGGCGTCGCCTGGAGCACCCATGGCGGCCTTCACCGCACCGAGGACGGCGGCCAGACCTGGACCCCCCTCGATGTGCCCTTCCGCAGCCCGATCCCGCCCGCCACGACCTACACCTGGATCGGGGCTGCGACCTGGTCGGAAGCCGGCCTCGTCGTGGGCAGCGCCGAGCTGCGCATCCTGGTCGGGGCCGATCCGGCCGTGTCGCCGGTGCCGCCGACGGCCGGTCCCGTCGTGCGGGCCCTGCGGCTCGACGATCCGTGGCCCAATCCGGCCAATCCCATGACGGACATCAGGTTCCACCTGGCCGAGGCCGGCCCGGTCCTGGTCACGGTGCACGATGTGGCCGGCCGGCGGGTGCGGACGGTGGTGCGGGAGAACCGGGCCGCGGGCGCCCATGTGGTGACCTGGCACGGGGATGACGACGCGGGGCGCCCGGTGGCGTCGGGGCTGTATCTGGTGCAGGCCGTTTCGCGGGGGAACCGCGCGACCGCCAAGCTCACGCTCGTCAAGTAGGGGGAAGCATCGGGAACGCGGGATGCCCCCCGGCACGTTCTGTGCTATACTGCCGCCCACCGGGCTCGGATGCCCGGCACTGCGACACCGTCAGGACGACATCGCCATCGCAAACCACATCTGGAGGGATCACGATGACTCGAGCGGCCATCCGCATCGTCATGGCTCTGACCGCGTTCCTGCTGGTCGGCGCCGCCTACGCCCAGGGCGACGACTGCGTCGCGTTCGGCGACTACACGCACCTCGACGCGACGGTGCAGACCGGCGCGCGCTTCCTGGACCGGGCGGGGGACCTGGTCTACACGAGCTCCCTGCAGATCATCGACGTGTCCGTCCCCGGCGCCCCCGACTTCGCCGGCAGCTTCCCCGGCCAGGACGGCGACGTGCGCGGCATCCAGGTGGCCGGCGGCCATCTGTACGTCATCTACAGCGCCGCCGACGGCGAGGGCTTCAACGGTCTGGCCGTCTACGACCTGGCCGACCCGAATGCGCCGACCCTGACCGGCACCCTGTCCATGCCCCAGTTCATGACCCAGCTGCGGGTCATCGGCGAGCGCGCCTACCTGCGCAACGACCAGGGCCGGCTGCTCATCGTCGACGTCAGCGACCCGGCCTTCCCCGAGGGCCTCGGCAGCATCGGCCAGACCTGGCTCGACTCGTTCGACGTGCGCGGCGACTGGCTCTACGCCGTCGACGCCCTCGCGAACGACGTGGTGGCCATCGACGTGAGCGATCCCACGACCCTCAGCGTCGGCTACCGCCTGCCCCTGACGGGCATCATCTCCATCACCTTCAACGGCGACACGGGCTACTTCCTGCACGACGGCGGCGGCACCGACGTGCTCGAGTTCACCGGCCCGGACCAGTACATCACCGCCGGCAGCTTCCCCGCCATCACGCGGCCGCTCGTGCTCCGCGGCACCATGGCGTACGCCTACGGCCTGCCGCTGGCGGTGTACGACGTCGCCGACGCGGCGAATCCCGCCCTGGTGCTCGAGGCGCCCTTCGTCATCCACGACGGCATGCTCGACGGCGACCGGCTCCTGGTCGGGCTGTCGAACGCCTTCGCCGAGCTGGCCGTGGGCCTGGAGCCCGGCACGCCGGCCACGACGGCGGTCGAGGTCGAGGCGACCCTGGCCGGCATGGCCGCCTTCGGCACCGACGGCCTGGTCACCCTGAGCCGCATGGGCCTGGAGACCTGGGACGCGTCGGACTGCTCGGCGCCCGCCCTGCAGGGCGGCTTCATGTGGCAGGGCAACGTGCGCGGCCACGCGGTGTCGGGCGACATCCTCTTCGTCCTCTTCCAGGGCAGCAGCTTCGGCAACTCCGTCCTGGCGGCGTACGACCTGTCCGATCCGGCCAACCCGGCCGAGCTCGGCCGCAAGACCTTCAACTTCGAGATGACCGGCCTCGTGGCCAACGCGGAGTACCTGTACAGCAGCGAGTTCGGTTCGCTGATCGTCATCGACGCCTTCGATCCGGCCGACCCGGTCCTGCTGTCGAAGACCGACGGAGCGGGCTTCTCGCCCATCGCGGCCATCGACGGCGACGTCATGCTGGCCGCCATCGACGCCGAGGTGACCCACTTCGACGTGAGTGATCCGGGCGCCCCGGTGGCCATGTCGGTCATCGTCGTCAGCGACCCCGCGCTCCACATCGCCATGGCCAACGACCTGGCCGTGGTCACCCACGCGGGCGGCGCGCGCATCTACGACGTCACCGACCTGGGCACCAAGTCGCTGGTGGGCAAGGTCATCGTGCCCGGCGTGGTCGACGGCGTGGCCTTCGACGGCACCCACCTGTACCTCGAGAGCAACGGCGTGCACGTCTTCGACGTGAGCGATCCCGGCGCGGCCTTCCCCATGGGGAGCCTGGGCTACGAGGCCGACCGCCTGGCCCATCTGACCCTGGTGGGCTCGTGCCTGTACGGCGACCACTACCTGACCGGCGACCGCGGCCGCATCGTCATCGCGCCGACGGCGTGCACGGACGAGCCGCCCGTGGAGGGTCCGGTCGTGGTCATCGACATCAAGCCCGGCAGCGACACCAACCCGATCAACTGCCGCAGCCACCACGGGGTGATCCCGGTGGCCATCCTGACCACCGACGACTTCGACGCGCTCACCGTGGACCACAACACGGTGCGGTTCGGTCCCGGCGAGGCCATGGAGGTCCATGTGCACCGCGGCCGGTGCGACGACGACGGCGACGACGATGACGACGACGGCGAGGGCGGCGACGACAAGAGCCGCGGCGGACGGAACGGCCGGGGCGGTCACGACGACCGGAACGGCCGCGGCGGCCACGACGACGGCGATCACCGGGGCGGCCGCGACGGCCATGGCGACCGCGGGCGGGGCCACGGCCACGGTCACGGCCGCGGCTGCGACAACCCCGGTCACGGTCATGGCCGGGACTGCGACGGCGAACTGCAGCGCCACGAGGAAGACGTCGACGGCGACGGCGACATCGACCTGGTGCTCCACTTCGCCAAGGCCGAGGCCATGATCGCCTGCGGCGACACCGAGGCCTTCCTGACGGGCGAGACCTTCGCCGGCGAGAGCTTCACGGCCAGCGACGTGGTGTGCACCACGGGCGACTGCTGCCGCGATGACGATGACGGCGAGGACGACGGCGAAGGCGGTCACGAGAAGGAACTGACCGGCGTGGCCGTCAAGGCGAGCCTGGGCCTGTCGCCCAACCCGTTCAACCCCCAGACGACCATCGCCTTCGCCCTGCCCGAGGCGGGCCGGGTGCGGGTCGACGTGTACGACGTGACCGGTCGGCGCATCGCGACCGTCGCCGACGAGAGCTACGGCGTCGGCGAGCACCGCGTCACCTGGGCGGGCCTGGACCAGGGCGGCCGTCCGGTGGCCAGCGGCGTGTACTTCGTGCGCCTCGCGGGCCCCGGCTTCACGCTGCAGCAGCGGGCCCTGCTGCTGAAGTAGTCCCGTCGGTCCCGACGCGAACAGGACGGCCCCTTCCCCGGCGGAAGGGGCCGTCCGCTTTTCCGCGGTGGCCGTTTGCATTCCCGGCGCGGCGCGCTATCATGGCGCCGCCGGCCGCACGGCGGTGCCCATCCGCCCGGTCCCGGCCCCGGATCCTCCGGCTCCACCCCGGCGTCGAGGCACGACCACGGACCGCACGCCCCTGCTGCCCAAGCTCGTCACCACCCTGCGCGAGGGCTACGACCGCGCGACGTTCGCACGCGACGTGACCGCCGGCGTCATCGTCGGCGTGGTGGCCCTGCCCCTGGCCATCGCGTTCGCGGTCGCGTCCGGCCTGGCCCCGGCGCAGGGGCTGGTCACGGCCATCGTCGCCGGCTTCCTCATCTCGGCCCTCGGCGGCAGCCGGGTGCAGATCGGCGGACCCACCGGCGCCTTCATCGTCCTGGTCGCCGAGATCGTCCATCGCCACGGCTACGCCGGGCTGCAGACCGCGACCCTGATGGCCGGCGGCCTGCTGCTGGTCATGGGCCTGGCGCGCCTGGGTGGCGTCATCCGCTTCATCCCCTATCCGCTGACGGTCGGGTTCACCGGCGGCATCGCCCTGATCATCGCCGCCGGCCAGCTGCGCGACCTGTGCGGCCTGCGCATGAGCGAGGTCCCGGCCGGCTTCCTGGCCAAGCTGCGGGCGTACGCCGCGGTGGCCGACACCTGGAACCCGTGGGCCCTGGGCCTCGGTCTGGGCACCATGCTGCTGGTGTGGGCGTGGCCGCGGGTGACGCGCAAGGTGCCGGGCTCGCTGGTGGCCATCGTCCTGACCACCGCGGCGGTGCAACTGGCCCACCTGCCGGTGGAGACCATCGGTTCGCGCTTCGGGGCGGTGCCGACGTCGCCGCCGGCGCCGCACCTGCCCGACCTGTCCTGGCCCCTGGTCAGCAGCCTCTTCTCGCCGGCCCTGGCCATCGCCCTGCTGGCCGGCATCGAGTCGCTGCTGTCGGCGGTCGTGGCCGACGGCATGACCGGCCGCCGCCACCGCTCGGACATGGAGATCATCGCCCAGGGCGTGGCCAACATCGCCTCGCCCCTCTTCGGCGGCATGCCGGCCACGGGGGCCATCGCGCGCACGGCCACGAACGTCAGCAGCGGCGGCGCCACGCCGGTGGCGGGAATGGTCCACGCCCTGACCCTGCTGCTGCTCATGCTCGTGTTCGGGCGCTGGGCGGCGCTCATCCCCATGGCGACCCTGGCGGGCATCCTGCTGGTCGTCGCCGGCAACATGAGCGAGTGGCGGTACTTCCTGAAGATGCTGCGCAGCCCGCGCAGCGACGTGCTGGTCATGGTCAACGCCTTCGCCCTGACGGTGCTGGTCGATCTGACCATCGCCATCCAGGTCGGGGTGGTCCTCAGCGCGCTGCTGTTCATGCGGCGCATGGCCGACGTCACCCAGGCCTCGTACCTCGCGGGCGCGGGGGCGGTCGACGAGGCGTCCGACCCCGCGGCCCTGATGCACCGCGAGGTGCCCGAGGGCGTGGCCGTGTTCGAGATCGACGGGCCGTTCTTCTTCGGGGCGGCCGACAAGTTCAAGTCGGCCATCAACCGCATCGACCGGGCGCCGCGGGTGCTGGTGCTGCGCCTGCGGCACGTGCCGGCCATCGACGCCACGGCGCTGCGCGCCCTCGAGGACGTCATCGCCCGCTCGGGCCGGTCCGGCACGCGGGTCGTGTTCTCGGGCCTGCAACCGGCCCCGCTGGCGACCCTGCGGCGGGCCGGCATCGCCGCGGCGGTGGGCGAGGACAACGTCACCGGGGACATCGACGCGGCCCTGGCGCGGGCCCGCGAACTGCTGGCCGCCGACGGGAACGAGGCGCTATAACGAGTTGATTTCCCCGCGGTCCCGTTCCATCCTAGGGCGCTATGAAGATCTCCAGATGGGCAAAACGGTTCTGGCTCTTCCTGATCCGCCTGCAGCGCGAGATCGGGTACGACGACTGCATGGGCATGGCGGCGCAGATCGCCTACTACACCATGCTGGGCCTCTTCCCGTTCATGATCTTCCTGCTCAGTCTGCTCAGCACCTTCCCCCTCGGCGAGTCGCTGCAACCCCTCATGCTCGACGAACTGAAGTCGCAGATGCCGGTCGAGGCGGCGCAGTACGTCACCGACACCGTGCTGAACCTGCTGCCCAACCGCAACGGCGGTCTGCTCGGCTTCGGTCTGCTCGCCTCGCTGTGGGGCGCGTCCATGGCCATCGGGGCGCTCATCACCACCATCAACCGGGCCTACAACATCAGGCCGCGGCGGAACATGGCGGTGCAGAAGGTCTACGCCATCGTCCTGACGCTCGTGCTGTCCGGCCTGTGGCTGCTGGCCATGACCATCGTGCTCGTGGGCCCCGAGATCACCCAGCAGCTCTTCCAGATCCTCGGCATCGCCAGCGAGACCAACACCTTCTGGACCAGCATCCGGCTGCCCATGGCCTTCGTGCTGAACCTCGTCGCCCTGTCGATCCTGTACTACATCGCCCCCGAGGCGAAACAGAAGTTCCGCTGGATCCTGCCCGGCGCCCTCACCTCGACCATCCTCTGGATGGCGGCCTCGTCGGCCTTCCGCGTGTTCCTGCGCAACTTCGGCACCTACAACAAGTCGTACGGATCCCTGGCCGCGGTGGTCATCCTGCTGGTGTGGCTGTGGATCTCGGGTTTCGTCTTCCTGCTCGGCGCCGAGATCAACGCCCTGATGAAGCGGCAGGAAGAGGAAGACGGCATCCGGCCGTTCCGGCGCCTGCGCTGAGGCGCCCCGGGAGGTACCCCGCCATGGCGAACGTCATGAAGGCCGTCTGGCAGGGCGGCATGCGGTTCCGCCACACCTCGGCCTCGGGACATGAGGTCCTCACCGACGCCCCGACCGCCGCCGGCGGCACCGGCACGGCGCCGTCGCCCATGGAACTGATGATCCTGGGCCTGATCGGCTGCACGGGGGTCGACGTGGCCTCGATCCTGGCCAAGATGAAGCAGCCCCTCGAGGGTCTCGAGGTGAGCGCCGCCGCCGAGCGCGCCGAGGACCACCCCCGGGTGTACACCCGGATCCACCTGACGTACCGCCTGCGGGGCGACCTGGACGAGAACAAGGTCAAGCGGGCCATCGAGTTGTCCGAGAGCCGCTACTGCTCGGCCTCGGCCATGCTGGCGGGCACGGCCACCATCACCCACGAGTTCGTGCTGGACAAGTGACCTGCCGGTGTGATGTTCTTCAGAACGACCGGACCAATGTTGATCATTCGGGGGAATTCTGGTAATCTTGACATGCCGATGAGGGGCCACGTCCCGGCCTCTCCGTCGCCGGGCTCCGTTCGCATGGGGGAATTGCGGGGGAGCCTTCGTCTGCCGTGAGGGAAAAGATCATGTCTGTTCATCCGCTTCGAACCTGTTGCGTGCTCGTGCTGTTGCTGGCAGCCGGTGCGGTGGCCACGCCCGCCCGGGCCGTCGAGGTCAGTCCCGACCTGCGGGCCTATCTCGACGACGACCCCAACCCCGGCATGATCCCCATCCTCATGGTCTTCGACGATCCGGACACGGTGGGCGGCCTGCCCCTGCCGGATCTCAAGGAAGCCGATCCCCAGAAGCGCCGTGACCGCGTGATCGCCGCCCTGAAGAAGAAGAGCCGCCGCGCCCAGCGCACGGCGTCGGCCATTCTCGAAGGCCGCGGCGCCCACGGTGTCGTCGCCGTGCACGAACTGTACGTGGCGAACGCCTTGACCTTCCTGGCCAAGCCCGCGGTCGTGGAGGAGCTGGCGCACCTGCCCATCGGGGCCACGCTCTACTTCGACATGCCCTTCGCGGACGGCGACGAGGCCGAACCGCTCGACACCAAGCGGGGCGGGGACGGGGCCGACGCGACGGCCCTGGACATCGGACGGCTGCTGCAGCGTGACCATGGGAGTTCCCGCGGCCCCGTGATCGGGCACGTCGGCCCGGGCCTGGTTCCCGGGGGCGACCCGTCCGTCCGGCTGTGGACCAATCCCGGCGAGATCGCCGGCAATGCCATCGACGACGACGCCAACGGCTTCGTCGACGATCTGCACGGCTGGGATTTCGGCGTCGAGCACGGCGGGGACGACAAGGTCGCGCCGACCGGCGCTGTCCCGGGCCGGCCGACGGCGGAGCTGGCGGCCCTGCTCGCCGTGGCCGTGCCGGACGCCGAGCTCATGATGCTCGACACCGAGTGGGACGACGATGCGGGCAGTTCGCTGGCCACCATGTGGGCGGCCATCCAGTACGCGCTGGAGAACGGCGCCGACGCGGTCGCGGCGACCGTCTGCGCTCCGGCCGACCTCTGCCCGCGTCTGCAGCAGGCCGTCACGCATCACGACAGCAACCTCGCCCTGACCGGGGTCGCGACCATTCCGGTGCCGGCGCCCCAGGGCGTCTTCAACCGGGCATTCCTTGCCGGCCGGACGCCGGCGGCGGAGGCTGCGGCCCCGAGGTTGCGGCCCAACGTGCCCAACCCGTTCAACCCGAGCACCGAGGTGCGCTTCGTGCTGACGCGCGCCGGATCCGTCGAGGTCGGCGTCTACGACCTGGCCGGACGCCTGGTGCGCACCCTCCTCGCCGAGAGCCTGCCCGCCGGCGAACGGTCGCTGACCTGGGATGGCCGCGACACGGCGGGCCGCGCCGTGCCCAGCGGCGTCTACTTCGCCCGGGTCCGCACGACCGACGGCGTGGCCACCGGGCGCATGACCCTGCTCAAGTGATCGGGCGGGCCGCCGCCCGCCGCCGCGATCCCGCACGAAGGCCGCCCCGGGGGCGGCCTTCGGCTTGTCGTCGACGCGTGTCCCCCGGGGCCGCCGCTTC
>JAGRNP010000090.1 GCA_020440705.1 bacterium
GGGGCATGGTCGTCATCGTGGTCCACCTCTCGCGTTCGATCCGGGGAGTCGCCGGCGCGGCGGCCACGACACCCCTGCTGCCGCCGTCCCGGCGGGATGCCCGGCCCCTGGAGACTGCGAACGATACCACATGCGGCCGCGACGGCAAATGCACCCGTCGCGCCGAGAGACCGGTTCCCGTGGCTCCGCTCTCCGCTCCCCGGACCAGCGGGATCCGCGATTCCACCGACCCCGTTTCAGTTGCGCGGATTTCATGACCCTGCAAGGGGTTGCGGGGCAGCAAATCGGACAACTTTCGTACTCTTATTTGTGATATGCTGGGAGCCGCCTCACGACATGCTTGATCCCGCAGCACAGGAGGTTTGAGCGATGCCAAGACAGCTCAAGCTTTTCGCCCTACTCGCCCTCGCTCTGGTCCCTGCCTTTGCGTCCGCCTTCCCCGTGACCTGGGGAACGTCCTGGGACAACGTTTCCCTGCAGGACGTCCTGGACGCCGAATACGGCCCCGGCGCCATCGACGCCGCCACCGGCTACGAAGGCTATCTCCCCGGCGACGGTGATCCCGCCTACTGGCAGGACTTCGCCATCGACGGACTTATCGTCCGGGAGATCGCCGGCTTCTCGCCCCGCAACACCCTCGGCTGGTACGCCGAGACCCTGGGCGGTCCGCCCGTGATCGACGGCATCGACGACGGCGTCGTCTTCACCGGCGCCATGGGCGAAGGGGCCGCCACGCTCGTCACCTTCCCCGGGGGTCTGACGAGTTTCGGATTCTACCTCAATCCGAACGGCACCCAGGACGGCGGCGCCAACGCCCCCGAACCCGAGCTCTTCTTCACCAACCGCTTCTACAACGACCTCGGTCCCGACGGCTCCGGCTCGCCGCACGCCCCGTTCGACGGCGACCCCCAGTGCCTGGTCTACAACATCACGGCCCTCAAGGGAGGCGTGCCGACCTTCGTCCTCGCCTGGGAAGACCTCGACTACGGCGGACCGATCACGCCGAACTACCAGTGGTCGGCGACGGACAACGACTTCCAGGACCTGGTGGTCGAGATCCAGGCGCTTTCGCCCGTGGCCGTCGAGTCCGAGAGCTGGGGAAGCGTCAAGTCGCTGTTCCGCTAGCAGGCTGATTAGAAACTCATTCTGGTACCCGGTGCGCCTGGCCGGGCCGAGATCAAGGCGCGATTCCGCCGCCGTAGCCGTAGCTACGGCAAGGGATCGCAACGCGGAGATCGGCTTGGCCAGGCGTACCGCGTGCCGGGAGGAGTTTTTCAACAGCCTGCTAGGGTCGCGCCGCTTCGCGACAGATGCCAAAGGGGCCCGGTGCGGACCGGGCCCCTTCCGTTCGTCCCGTTCCCGGGCCGAAGCCTGGCCGGATCCCCTACCGCAGCAGCGTCAGCTTCCGCGTCAGCTGGCGGTCGATCCCCGGTCCCCGCACCGTCAGCCGCGCGAAGTACTGTCCGGCGGCCAGCTCGCGCCCCTGCTGGTCGCGGCCGTCGAAGGTGACGACGTGCGGACCGGCGTTCTCCTCGCTGCGGTGCACCCGGCGCACGCGGTAGCCCCGGACGTCGAACACCTCGAGATTCACCGTGGCGTGCGACGGGATCTCGTAGCGGAACAGCGTGGGGCCGCTGGCCGGGTTCGGCGAGGGCGGCGCGAAGCTGACGCGGGTCACGCCCGGTTCCGGGGCCGCCGAGGCGAGGTCCTCGAGGCAGTTGGCGCAGCCGGTCCGCTGCGGGTCGTAGCCGTACATGGGCCACTTCCGGCTCCCGTCCAGGTCGCCGGGGTGGCCCATGTCCACCACGACGAGCTGCGTCTGGTCGAGGAAGACGACCTCGTTGTTGCCGTCGAGGTCGATGTCGCCCGCGGCGGGGCTGAGCTCGCACTGGCCCGCCAGCGGCTTCGGCCAGCCCTCGGCCAGGGTGCCGAAGTTGTCGAACGACCAGGCCCGGAAGCCGCGCGACCCGATGACGACGCTGGCCCAGGCGTAGCTCGTCTTGTCGAGGATCGGCGCGGCGTAGTTCCACCAGCCCACCGACGTGGCGGCCGGATAGCCGGACTGCTGGACGCCGCTGGCCCAGAGCAGGTGCACCCGGTAGTCCCGCGACGCGAAGGCGAGCTCGGGCGGGGAGTTGCCGAGGTTGTTGGCCGCCACCGCGCTGGTCAGGGGCACGCCCGTGCCGTTGTCGAACGGGAAGCCCGTCACGTCGGTGCCGTCGTGGTGCATGACGTAGAGCAGGCCCTGGTTGGTCGGGGCCGCGATCTCGAGGTCGCCGTCGCCGTCGAGGTCGAACAGCGTCGGCGCGTCGCTCCACGACTCGGTGTAGAACGGCCGGTAGTAGTCGGGTCCCGACTGGTTCTTCTCCATCACGTGGAGATAGGACCAGCCCGTCCCGGCGCTCGGGCCCATCAGGGTCACGGTCTCGGTGACGCCGTCGCCGTCCACGTCGCCGATCGCCGCCGGGTGCGTGATGGGTCCGGTGAACTCCTTCACCCAGGTGTCGATCTCGCCGCGGTAGTTGATGTAGAACATGTGGTCGCCGCTGCAGGCGACGATCAGGTGCGGATAGGGCCCACCGAAATTCCCGATGGACACGTAGGTGGCCGCGCCGGTCCCCAGGTCGACGGGGAAGCCCGGCATCAGGAGGCTGTTCAGGTCGTAGGCGTAGACCTTCCCGTCGGTGGTGCCGGCGACGATGTACTGCAGCGGACCGAGGTCGAGCTGGCCCACGGCGATCGGCGCGCCCGGCGTGAGGTTGGGCACGTGCTGGGGCCAGCCGCCGGGAATGGTGCCCGTGTGCGAGTACACCTGGATCATGTCGTCGGCGGTGCCGAAGACGATCTCGCCGTACGGGTCGTAGTCGATGTTCACGATGGCCGGCGGGGAGTTCGGCGGGGCCGGCAGGTCGACCGGGAAGCCCGTCTCGTCGTCGGGGTAGCCCGGACCGCCGCGCCACTCGGCGTCGAAGAGCCGGGTCGGCTCGCCCCCGAAGTAGGCTTCGGCGAACACGACGGCGGCCTGATGGCCCCGGGAGGGGTCGAGCGCGAGGTCCTCGTAGATGAGGCTGGTCACGTCGGTGTCGTTGAAGCGTTCCGGCGGCGACCAGGTGTGCAGCGTGAACAGCGAGGACCGCGAGAGCACGATGTTCTCGTTGCCGCCGTCGAAGGCGAAGCCGGAGCCGACGAGAGTCGATGTCCCGTGGTCGATCTCGACGTTGGCGCGGAAATCCCACGGCAGATCCTGGAAGCCGTAGCCGTTCCAGTCCCGGCCCGCGGTGGTGGTCCACAGGATGTGCGGGTCGAGGGCGCCGCCGAAGCCGCCCTCGCCGTGGACGATGGCGACCGTGCTGTCCGTGGTCGATGCCGCCAGGTCCAGGCAGTCCTGGTCGATCCCGTCGGTGGTGAACTTGAGGGCCCAGATGCTGAAGTCCCAGTCCGTGTCCGCGCTGCCGTAGTTCAGGGCCCGGCGGTAGCGGACGCCGTCGTCGTGGGTGGCGCTGAGCCGACCGGTGTAGGTCCAGGCCACGTGGACGGCGCCGCCGAAGCCGTACTCGACCTTGGGGCCGTAGTACATGGCGTCGCCGTCGTGGGTCAGGGACGCGATGCGGTAGGGCGCCGACCAGGTGCTGCCGTAGTCGGTGGAGCGGGCGTACCAGATGTCGTCGCCGTTGCCGTCGAGCCCGCTGGCCACGGCGTACAGGTAGAACCCGTCGAAGCTGACGACGTCGCTGGTCATGGCGCCCGAGATGAAGCTGACGCCCGCGGACTGGAAGACGGTCCGCGTGGTCCAGGATGCCGAGGCCAGGCCCAGCTGGGAGTAGGCGACCAGCTGGTCGAAACCGGGCACCATGTACTGGACATAGAGACGGCTCACGGTGCCCTCGACGATGAGCAGCTTCACGAGGCGGGCGAAGTTGCTGCCCGAGTCGTCGCCGATCTGCCCCCACGGCGAGAAGGTGGTGCCGCCGTCGGTCGAGCGCAGGATCACCACGTGTTCGGCCCAGGTGACGGTGCTCGAGTCGCCCGTGTAGGCGTAGTAGATGTCGCCGTTCTCGGCGATGGCGAGGTCGCCGCTCCACATGTAGTCCGAGGGGTGGTCGGCGAAGAGCACGTCGTCGCCGCCGATGTCGCCCAGGGACTTGAGCGCGTTGGCGACGTAGCGCTTCTCCTGCGCGTCGAACTCGCGGACCCGGTCGCCGCCCGGGCGGGTGCCGTCGCGGGGATCGTCCGCGGCGCGCCGGACGGTGCCGACGTCGCGCGGCGTGCCGGCGATCACCTCCACCGGGCGCAGCATGTCGGACGGCCCCTGGAACGAGGTCGGCATGGCAAAGACAGGGCGTTCCCCGACGGCGAAGGCCGGCTGGACGAGGACCCCGGCGGCGAGCGCCAGCACGATGGCGAGCATGATTCTGGACTGCGTTTTCATGGGCACCCTCCCGGATCCCGGTGGCCACAGGGACGAAACGACCGCCCCATTTTTGCACAATCGGAACATCGGGACAACGGAAAATAGGGACCGGATTCGTCCGTAATGACCATCCGCAGCCCGGAAACGGGCTCAGGCGCCCGGGACGGGAGGGTCGAAGGCGGCCCGGGCGGCCGCCCGCCGCATGCGGGTCGCCTGCTCCGGCGTGAGGCCGAGCTCCGCGGCGGCCCGGCCGTACTCGCCGGCGAGGGTCAGGCCGAACAGGGTGCGGTCGTCCGTGTTCAGGGCGCAGGGCACGCCGGCGGCGAGGAACGCCGCGAGGGGGAAGTCGGCGAAGCGCTCGACGCCGCCGGTCAGGACATTCGAGCCGGGACAGAGTTCGACGAAGATCCCCCGCTCCGCCAGCTCCGCCAGCAGGTCGGGGCGGCGGGCGGCGGCCAGGCCGTGTCCGATGCGATCGGCGCCGCACAGGTCGATGGCCTGCCGGATCGAATCGAGGGCCCGCGGCCCCATGGCCGGCAGTTCGCCCGCGTGGATCGACACCCCCAGGCCTTCGGCCTTCACCTCGGCGAAGAGGGCGGCGAAGTCGCCGGCGGGGCCGGCCGCCTCGTCGCCGCCGAGGCCGAAGCCCACCACCCCGAGGGCGCGTCCGGCCTGTCCGGCTTTCTCCCACGCCCGCCAGGCCAGCTTGCGGTCGAGCTGGCGCACCGCGTCGGGCAGCCAGCGCAGGCGCACGCCATGGGTCTCCTCCACCTCGCAGGCGGCCTCGTGCAGGGCGGTCTGGATGGGCAGGGGATCGCGTTCCCGGATCAGCAGCACGCCGTAGGACACGCTCACTTCGGCGTAGACGACGTCGTCGGCGGCCAGCTGCGCGCCCAGGTCGAGGGCCAGGGCGTGGAAATCCGCCGCGTCGCGCATGACGCTCGTGGCCGTCTTGTACAGATCGAGAAATCCGGCGAAGCCCCGGAACGCGAACTCCCGACCGCTGTCGTCGAGACAGGCGGCCGGGAGTTCGGGATGGCCGTACTTCTCCGCCAGGGCGATCAGGCGCCGGGGCGTGACCGAGCCTTCGAGATGCGTGTGCAGCTCGACCCGGCCCGGGGCGGTCATCGGGCCAGGACCACGCGCGCGGTCCGGCGTTCGACGCCGTCGCTGACCCGGATCAGATAGACGCCCGACGGGGCGGCCCGGCCGTCGTCGGTGTCGCCGCGCCAGGTGAGTTCCTGCCAGGCGCCCGTGCCCGCCGCGGCGTGCAGGCGGCGCACGACGTGACCGCGCACGTCGACGATCTGCACCGCCGCGGTCCGGTCGACGGGGGCGCGGAAGCGGATCTGCACCGCCGGATTGGCCGGATTCGGCCAGGCCGGCTGCAGGGCCAGGGCCACCGGGGACACCGCGGGCCGCGCGCCCGGACCGGCCGGGGCCGCGAGCCGGAATTCCTGGCCGTCGTCGGTGCGGGCCACGAGCCCGTAGCCCGGGGCGTCGGCGGCGCCCGGGGCGTCGCGGTACACGTAGCCGGTGCCGGTGCGGTAGAGCACCCCCACCGCGCCCGCATCGCCGGCCAGGGCGGCCCCCTGCCACACCGTCTCGTCACCGGCGCCGGTGCGCCGGACCAGATCGATCCCCACGAGGCGATCCGGGGCCACCGCGAGGTCGAATTCCAGGCGCACGACGTCGGCGTCGCGCCAGGCGGCCTTCCAGTTGCGCAGCAGGGCGGGCACCGGCCACAGGTCGTCGGTCGAATGCTCGAGGAAGACGAAGCCGGCGGGCGCGTTGCTCGAACCGATGTTGCCGGCCGGCGCGCACACGGCGAAGTCGGGCAGGCCGTCCCCGTCGAAGTCGCCGGCGCCGGTCACCCAGGCGCCGAAGTGGTCGCCGGCCGAGTTGCCGGGGTTGATGCCCGGGTTGGTCAACGTCGCCAGGCTGCTGGAACCCGTGGCCCCGGAGCCGCCCTCGTAGATGTAGGCGCGTCCGGCCTCGCTGGCGTCGAGGCTCACCAGGGGGGCGCCGATGATCAGGTCGTCGCGGCTGGTGCCGCTGTAGTCGCCGATGCGGTCGAGGCAGGCACCGAAATGGCCGCCGGCATTCTGGCCGTTGATGGCGTGGTCGGCGGTGGTGCCCGGCGTCGGATCGCCGTAGAAGATCTCGACGCGACCGGCTTCCGAGCCGGCCTCGCTGCAGCGGGGCGCCCCCACCACGAGGTCGTCGTAGGCGTCGCCGTCGAGGTTGCCGCCGTTGCGCACGCAGGTGCCGAAGGCCGCGCCGGCCTTGGACGCCGCGCTGATGCCGGCCACCCAGTCGACGCCCGCGTCGGGCGTGGCGTCGCCCTCGTACACGTAAACCGCGCCGGCGTTGAGGCCGCCATGGGTGTTGTTCCCGGGGGCGCCCACGGCCACGCAGTCGTCGGCGCCGAGGAAGTCGCCGGCGTCGCTCACCGACCAGCCGAAATAGTCGTCGGCGATCTCGCCGGTCAGCACCGTGGCGTCGGCCAGGTCGGTGCTGATGCCGCCGCTGCGACCGTAGATGATGTAGGCCGCGCCGGCGTCGATGCCCGTCAGGTCGCTGTAGGGAGCGCCGACGATGAAGTCGTCGCGGTTGTCGCCGTCGAAGTCGCCGGCCTTGCTGATGCTGAAGCCGAAGTTGTCGCCGCCGGTGGCGCCGTCGATGATCGCGTCGGGCGAGGTCCCCGGTCCGGACTCGCCGTAGAAAACGAACACCCGGCCCGAACCGGCGCCGCCGGCGTTCGAGCGGGGGGCGCCGATGGCGAAGTCGGGGCGGCCGCCGCCGTTGACATCGCCGATCGCGGCCACGGCGAAGCCGAACTCGGCGGGCGAGTTGCCGTTCCAGATGCGGTCCGGCGCGCGCAGCACGTGGGGCCCGCCGAACCAGAAGAAGGCCTGGCCGGCGTTCAGACCGGTGGTGTCGCTGTTGGCCACACCGATCAGGAACTCGTCGTAGCCGTCGCCGTTGATGTCGGGCACGGCGGTGGCCGACTGGCCGAAATTGTCGCCGGTGACGCCGAAGGGATCGAACCAGTAGCTCTGGCCGTAGGCGGGAACTACGCCCCCGGTCAGGACGCCCAACAGGATGACGAGGAAGAACCCGGCACGGCAGTTGCAACAGGTAGGTCCAGACAACGTTTTACCTCCGATATCTTTCGGAATGCCCACCAGGGGATAACGAACTATCAAAAAATAGTTCCCCGATCGGGCAATCCGCAATGGTTCGCGGCGTGGGCCTGCTCAATGATACCACGCCGGGAGGGTCGAGTGACACCGGCATCTGCGGAGATCGCATCAGAAAGCTCTTGCCTCTCGACGGCTATGTGTCGCATTTTGGCGCGGATAGGAGATCCCATCCCCCGTCGCCGCACAGAAAGGGCGATCCCCTGAACACTCCCGATCCCATGGAGGCGACGCCGCAGGCGGCGCAGAGCAAGATCCGGCCCCCCCGCGGCGGTACCCGGTGGCTGGTGCCCGCGACGGCGGTGACGGGACTGGTGCTGGTCGCGGTCGGCGTGGCGCTGCTGACGCCCCGCGGCGAGTCGCCCCTGGCCGAGGATGGCCGCGGCGGGCCGGCCGAGGCGCCCATCACCCGCAGTCTCGCCGGGTCCGGCGACCTCCCGCTGACCCGGGACGGCAGCAGCGTCCGCCGCACGGACGAATACCTGCCGACCAACGAACTCGGACCCGTCTTCCGTCCGGAGATCGGCCCGGTCGAGATGACCATCGGCCGCAACCAGACCTTCTACGAGGCTCTCGCCGCCCGCGGCGTCGCCCACGACGACATCATGACCATCGTCGAGGTGAGTCGCGAATTCCGCGACCTGCGCAAGGTCCGCGCCGGGGAGACCTTCCGCATCGAGACCACGGCCGACGGCGGCCTCGAATCGCTCGGCTACGACCTCGACCTCGAGAGCCACGTGACGTGGACGCGCGACGGCGACACCTACGCGCGGGTCGACGGGACCTATCCGGTCGAGCGCATCCTCAAGGGCGTCAGCGGGCGCATCGACGAGAGTCTCTACGCCAGCCTGCAGGCCATCGACGCACCGCTCTCCCTGGCCCCCAAGATGAGCGACATCATGGGCTGGGACATCGACTTCAAGCGCGACCTGCGTCAGGGCGACACCTTCCGGGTCGTGTACGAGGAGTTGTGGAAGGACGGCGCGCTGGTGCGGACGGGCGAGATCAAGGCCCTCGAGATCGTGAACAAGGGCAAGCCCCACACGGCCTTCCTCTTCACCGAGGGCGACCACCCCCACTACTACGACGCCGACGGCCGCAACATGCAGAAGCAGCTGCTGCGCGCCCCGCTGAACTACTCGCGCATCAGCGACGGCTTCACCAACCGGCGTTTCCATCCGGTGCTCAAGAAGTGGATGCCGCACCTCGGCGTCGACTACGCCGCGCCCCTCGGCACGCCCGTGCGCGCCGGCGGCGACGGGGTCGTGGTCGAGGCGACCAGCAAGAAGGGCAATGGCCGCTACATCCGCGTGCGGCACACCAACAGCGAGTACGAGACCTTCTACCTGCACCTGTCGGGCTTCGCCAAGGGCGTCCGGCAGGGAACGCGGGTGAATCAGGGCCAGATCATCGGCTACGTGGGCGCCACCGGCTACGCCACCGGCCCCCACCTCGACTACCGCGTCAAGCGCAACGGCAAGTTCGTCAACCCGCGCACGCTGAAGCTCCCCGCGGCGGCGCCGGTGCCGGCCGAACTCGCCGAACGATTCGCCGCCCTGTCCGTCCAGTACCGCGAGGCCCTCGACGGGATCCCGGTCGGCGAGTCGGTGGCCCTCGGCCCGGTGCACGTGTGGTCGCCGCCCGCGTGGGACCGCGACGCCTACGCCCAGAGCCTCGGCTCGGTGCGGGCCCGACCCGACATGTAGTCCGGCGCTCCAACGCGGCCGCGGCAGACGAAGGCCCACCCCCCGCGGGTGGGCCTTCCTTTTCGCGGCGCGGCCGCAGCTCAGGGGTTGCGCCGCAGGATCGCGCGCCAGCGCTCGGCCGCGAAGAGGTCGTCGCCGCGGGTGATCAACGCGATGTCGCGGGCGAGGGCCTGGCGGTCCGGGTCGTCCAGGACCACCGGCGCCCCCGCGGCCAGGGACGCCAGGTAGGCCGGCGGCACCGGGCGCGGGAAGTGGCCGATGCGCCAGGCGGGATCGCACGGCAGGCGGGCCAGGAAGGGATCCGACAGGGCCAGGGGGTCGATGATGAGCGGGTCCGGGCCCGCCGCCCAGCCGAGCACGCCGATGTTCGGCGCCACGACCGGTCCGCCCGAACCGCCGCGCAGGGCCTCCCCCTCTTCGCGCCAGACCAGATCGGGGAAGGGGCGCTGCGCCCGCCGCGCCGCCGCCCAGCGCCACACCGAAAGCGCATCGGCGTAGACGGCGCGCTCGTCGGCGATGCCGAGACGGATCAGCGACGAGCCCCCGTGCACCGGCTTGTTCACCGGCGTCCACGGGAACAACCCGACGTAGAGGATCAGCCCGGACCAGAGCGCCCGGCGTCGCACGAGGTCGGCGCCCCGCGCCGCGATCGCCACCGCCGCCGCGACGAGGAAGATCCCGGCCAGGAAGCGGCCCTGCATGAAATCGCCCCCCACACGGACCACGTAGGCCAGTTGCAGGAGCACCGCGACCAGCCACGGCCATTCCCCGCGTTCGCGGCGCGCCCACCAGACGAAGCCCCCGAGGCCGGCCACGACGAGGGCGTCCCAGCCCGCCGTGTGCAGCACGTAGCGCACGCCCTGCCGGACGAGGACGAAGGCGGAGATGCCGGTGTCGAGCTTGGCGTAGGCGGTGTTGGGCAGGGGGAAGCCGTACCAGATGGTGGCGAAGACGCTCCAGGCCGCCAGCGGCCCGAAGGCCAGGGCGAGCAGTCCGGCCAGGCGCCGTCCCGCCAAGGGGCGCTGCCGCCAGAGCGCCGCCGCGAAGGGCGGCCCGACGAGGAAGACGTGATCGAGGCGGGTCACGAGGACGAGGCCCACGACCAGGGCCAGTCCGGTCAGCGCGGCGCCGCCCCGGGGGCCCGGCAGGCGGCTGCGCCGTTCGGCCAGGACGGTCAGGGCCAGAAGCAGGTAAAGAAGCCCCGACTCGAGTCCCGAGGCGGTGTAGTCGAGGACCGCGTTGGCACCGGCGAGACCGAGCACCAGGAGCAGGAAACGCCCCGGCGAGCCGGCCAGCCGCCGCAGGGCGAGCAGGGTGCCGGCCCAGGCGAGGGCGCCCAGGCCGAGAGCGATGCCGAAGAGGTCGCCGCCGCAGCAGCGGCCCAGGGCGAGCAGGCCGAACCAGAGCGGGCTCGTGAAGACCTGCACCCGCTCGTGGGGGTTCCAGACGGGGCCGTGTCCGGCGAAGAGCTGCTCGACCGAGCGGAAGACGATGTAGGCGTCCTCGCCCACCCAGGCCAGCTTGAGGTAGAGGGCGGCGGCGAGCGACGCGGCCAGGAGGGTCCAGGGCGAGAGGGCGCGCAGTCGTTCCATGGTCCCCCGCCCCCGCTCAGGGGGAATCCGGTGCCCGCACCTCGAGCGCGAGGTTGCGCGCGGTGACGATCAGGGTCGCCGGGACCTGCAGCAGCCGCCCGGTGGCCGGCTCCCACAGGGCCGCGGCCGGCGCGCCGTCGGACGTGCGGACCGGTGCGGCTCCGGCGGGCAGCCGCGCGGGCACGAGCTGGCCCACCTCCCAGGCCCTGGAGCGGCCGTCGTCCCATTCGACCTCGACGCGCACCCGCCCGGCCGTCGCGAGCACCGCGGCGTCGTCGGTCGGCGGCAGCACCGCCAGGATCGGCTGCCGGTTCAGGTCGATGACGAGATCCTGGGCGACGCCCTCGAGGTCGTCGCGCGCGGGCGGGGTGCCCGGCGCCGATGCGGTGAGTCGCCAGGCCCGCCGTCCCTCGCCGGTCAGCGCGGCGCCGGTGCGGGCGGCCGCCAGCAGCAGCTGCCCTTCGCGGAAGAAACGCAGGCGATCGGCATGGCGCACGACCTCGGTCACGGCGTCGTCGAGGACGAGGTCGGACAGGGCTCCGGTCGCCACCTTGCTGGCGACCTCGTCGGTCAGCAGCACGTTGCCGCGACGCAGCACCGGCACCCGGTCGATCTCCACCGGCGGGCCGAAAACCAGGGTGAACTCGTCGCGCACCGGGGCCCCCGGATCCGGGTTCAGGCCCTCGCCGCGCAGGGTGACCACGCGCCAGGGCGGATCGAGCTGCCAGGCCTCCAGGCGCCGGGCGGCGTCGCGCGGCGGCAGGATGTCGCGCACGATCGTCTCGCCCACCTCGCTCATGAGCCGCTCGAGCAGATCGCCGTCGGCCATGATCCAGACCGCCCCGTCGGCGTGGCGGGTGCGGTCGGCGTAGGCCGCCTGATAGGCCTGCACCACCGGCGTCATGGCCGCCAGCGAGGTGCTGCGACGCGCCGCGTCCAGGCGCAGCCACCAGGCGCCGTCGGCGCGGGCGAAGCGGTGGGTGGCTTCGCCCCGCACGAGGTCGATCTCCTCGACGTCGGCGCGGGCGAACGCCGGCAGCAGCGTCCGGGCCTGCACCGACACGGGCAGCGTGTTCAACCGGTCGCGCACCGCGCCCGCCACCGGGAAGCAGCGGTCGCGGCCGGCGCCGCTGGCGTAGTAGTTGCCGGTGACGGGATTCACCGTGCCGATGGCCAGCCCCAGATCCTCGCCCCCGCCCAGGTAGAGCCGCACCCGGATCGCGTCGGGGCCATTGAACTCGTAGCGGCGATCCTCCCGCTCGGTGCCGGGCAGGATGGCCCCCGCCCGCGCGGCGACCAGGTCGGCCACGAGGGCGTTCATGGCCGTCTGGTCCACGTAGTCGCCGATGGCGCCGCCGAGGGTCCAGGTGCCCCCGGGCAGCCGGTCGAAGCGGTACTGCAGACCGCCCCGGGTGACGAGGACCCCCTCGATCCGGTCCGGATCGGTGGCGAAGAGCGGCCCACCGAGGGTCAGGTCGACGGTGTCGCGCCGGCCCAGCAGGACGAGTCCGGCCACCGCCGCCAGGGCCACCACGCCGAGGATCAGGATCAGGCGCTTCATGCGGCGCTCCGTCCCGTGCCGCCGCCGTCGCGGCGGCGGTGGCGCAGGCGCAGACCGAGGGCCAGACTGCCCACCAGCAGCGGCCAGCCGAGCACGGCGCCGACGCCGAGGACGTCCTTGGTCGTCTTGTCCAGCACGATGGGCTGGCTCAGGGGGTCCCGGCCGCGGAGGTTGATCAGGCCCTCCTCGCGGGCCAGCCAGCCGACGGCGTTGAGCAGCAGGTCGCTGTTCGCCATGAGGCGCACCGTGGCGTTGTTGAGGAACTCGGAATTGCCGATCACCACGAAGCGTCCCGGTCGCGCCGGATCGGGTCCCAGGCTGACCTCCATCAGCATGCCGAAGGCCAGGGGGCCCTTGCGGTCGACGTCGCGGTCGAAGCGGGGATCGCCGGCGACGCGGTGCGCGGGGTTGGTCTCGGCCCAGGTCTTGTCCGAGCTCTTGAGGATGATGGCGCCGACGATGGTGCTGTCGGCCTCGCCGACCAGGTCGAGGGGCTGCACCATGGGGAAGACCGTGGGCACGCCCTGCAGGCTGCGCACGGCCTGGTGGTCGCCGTAGCCGTCGGAGACGATGATCGTGCGCGCGCCTACGCCGCGCTGGTTGCCCACGCGTTCGATGTCGACCAGCACGTCGTTGGTCAGGCCCACGCGCCACCTGGCCATCCAGGCGACCCAGCCCGCCGGCGTGCCGGGATCGAAGAGGGCCATGATCGCGCCGCCCCGGCCGAGGAAGTCCTCGAGCACCCGCAGTTCCGCCGCCTCGGGCTCGAGGCGCGGGCCGGCGATCAGCAGCACGTCGCAGAAGTCGGGCACGGCGCCGAGCCCCTCGAGGGAGAGCGGCAGCACGTCGTAGCCCTGGTCGAAGAGGAGCTGGGCCGTGTTCGAGTAGCCGCCCCGGTCGTCGCTGTCGATGCGGTGCTCGCCGTGTCCGGTCAGCACGCAGATGCGCGCCAGCTTGCCCGACGCCAGCCGGTAGACGGCGCTGATCAGGGCGCTCTCCTCCGGCTGCAGCAGGGAGGTCGAGCGCTCGCCGGCCTCGACGACCACGGTGCGCGCCGCGTTCACGTTGTACTTCTTCACCAGCTCGAGGTCGACCTCCGGATCGATGATCTCGTAGCGGAACTGGCGCGAGCGCTGGGCGCAGGCCTTGAGCAGGGCCTCGGTGATGTCACGGGCCGGATCGAGACGCTGGTAGAAGGCGTAGACCTGCACGACCTCGGCCGTGCCGCCCTGCGCCAGGGTGCCGCCCAGGTCGGCCAGGATCTGGTTGGTCTGGGGCGCGAGGCTGTAGCGCTTGTTGCCGGTCAGGTCCCAGGTCTGCGGCGCGAGCAGCGCCATGAGGTAGATCGCCACGGCGATGACGGTCGCGAAGACGGAAACCGCCCAGCCGGCCAGGCGGCGGCCGACGGGCGCCCGGCGTCCGGCCAGCACGGTGGCGGCCATGACCAGGGGCACCGCGGTCATCAGCATGAAGTAGAGCACGTCACGCGAATCGACGACGCCGCGGCTGAAGCGCTCGAAGTGGGTCAGGGACGAGAGCTCGCCGACGATGCGGCCCACCGCCCCCGGCAGGAAGCGCTCGAGCGCCCCGACGATGAACAGCAGCAGCGACCACACGAAGGCCAGGAAGTAGGCCACCATCTGGTGGCTGAAGAGGGCCGAGGCGAGGACGCCCCAGCCCAGCAGCATGGCGGCGAAGAGCAGCTCGCCCAGCAGGGCGGCGACGGCGGGGCCAGGCTCGGGCGAACCCAGGAACCAGGTCACCCCGATGTAGGCGGCGCCGCACAGCAGCATGATCCCTACCGACACGAGCCCCGACAGCCACTTGCCGGCCACCCAGACGCCGTCGCGCACGGGCCAGCTGGCCAGCAGATCGAAGCGGCCGCTGCGGAACTCGGGCGCGAAGAGCCGCATGGACAGGGCCGGCACCAGGAACATGAGGAAGAAGACCGTATTGGAGACGAGGGGCCGGAAGATGCCCTCGGCCACGTTCACGTAGTTCCCGGTGCGCGCGCTCTGCAGCGCCGCCAGCGACATGTCGCTGTAGCCGTAGATGAAGATCGTGAAGAAGAGACCCACCGCGACGAGGAACCCGGTCAGGACGACGGGCGCCATGGCGCTGTGGAAGAAGGCCCCCACCTCGCGGCCGACGATGGCCCGGAGCTGCCTCATGGGCGGTCCTCCCCCGCATCGTCGCCGGACGGCGGCGGCGCATCGGGCACGGCGCCGGTGAGCTTGAGGAAGAGGTCCTCGAGGCTGGGCCCCTTGTCCTGGATGTTCTGCAGCAGCCCGCCCGCCGCGAGCACCGACTCGACGAGCTTCGGCCGGATCTCCACCGGGTTGCCGCCGATGACGACCTCGGCGCCCGTCGCGGTCACGGTGACCTCGTCGACCCCGGCCACGCGGGCCAGGGAGGCGGCCACCTCGGCCCGCTGCCCGTCCCAGTTCAGCACCACCGTATGGCTCGCCAGGCCCACCGCCAGGGGGTCGGCGCCGGCGAGGCCATCGGCCGTCTGCTCGCCCACCAGGCGCCCCTTGTCGAGAATGAGCACGCGGGCGCAGATGGCGCTCACCTCGGGCAGGATGTGGCTGCTGAGAAGCACCGTCCGCTGGCCGCGGAAGCTCCTGATGAGCTCGCGGATGCCGACGATCTGGTGGGGGTCCAGGCCGCTGGTGGGCTCGTCGAGGATGAGCACCGCCGGATCGCCGACGAGGGCCTGGGCCAGGCCGACCCGCTTGCGGTAGCCGTGGCTCAGGGCGCCCACGAGCTTGCCCCGCACGTCGCCCAGGCCGCAGCGTTCGACCAGGTCGGCCAGGTGCCGGGCCTTGTCGGTCGCCGCCACGCCCTTGATCTCGGCCACGAAGTCGAGGTAGGCGGCCACGGTGCCGTCGGTGTAGAGCGCCACGTGCTCGGGCATAAAGCCCACGTGGCGCCGCGCCGCCAGGGCGTCGGCCACCACGTCGTGGCCGGCGATGCGGGCCGTGCCGGCGGTGGGCGCGAGCCCGCCGGTGAGGATCTTCATGGTCGTCGACTTGCCCGCCCCGTTGGGACCGAGGAAACCGACGACTTCGCCCCGCGCGATCTCGAAGGAGAGATCCTGCAGGGCGACGGTCGTCCCGTAGTGGCGTGTCAATCCGTTGACTGTGATCATCGGCGTCGAGTCTCCGCTCCGCGCAGATGGGGTGCCTAGGGCGCGGTCCAGCGCAGCAGCGCCGAACCCCAGGTGAAGCCGGCGCCGAAGGCGCACAGCACGACCAGGTCGCCCTCCTTCAGCCGTCCGTCCTCGTAGGCGACCCGCAGGGCCGACGGGATGCTCGCCGCCGTGGTGTTGCCGAAGCGGTCGATGGTGATGGCCACCTGGTCGTCGCGCAGGCCGACGCGCGCCTGGGCCGCCTCGATGATGCGGATGTTCGCCTGGTGCGGCACGAAGAGCGCCACGTCGTCGCCCGTGAAGCCGTTGCGCTCGACGATCTCCGCCGTGGCGCCGGCCATGCCCTTGACCGCGTACTTGTAGACGTCGCGGCCCTCCTGGTAGACGTAGTGCATGCGGTCGGCGAGGGTCTGGCTCGACGGCGGGTTGAGGCTGCCGCCGCCCTTCTGGTGCAGGTGCTTCACGCCGACGCCGTCGACGTGGTTCTGGGCGTCGAGGATGCCGCCCCGCGCCGGATCGATGCGCTCGACCACCACCGCGCCGGCGCCGTCGCCGAACAGGATGCAGGTGTTGCGGTCCTCGTAGTCGACGATCGCCGACATGATCTCGCTGCCGATGACCAGCACCTTCTCGGCGTGGCCGGCCTCGATCTGGGCCCGCGCGTTCTGCAGGGCGAAGAGGAATCCGCTGCAGGCGCCCTCGAGGTCGAAGCCCCAGGCCTTCTTCGCCCCGATCATGTCCTGGATGATGCAGGCCGTGGCCGGGAAGATCATGTCCGGCGTGACCGTCGGCACGATGATCAGGTCCACGTCCTCGGCCGCGACGCCGGCGTGCGCGAGGGCCTGCTGGGCCGCCTTGGCCCCGTGCACCGAGGCCCCGGTGCCCTTGGGGGCGATGCGCCGCTCCTTGATGCCGGTGCGCTCGACGATCCACTGGTCGTCGGTCTCGACCATCTTCTCGAGATCGGCGTTGGTGAGGCGTTTCTCGGGAAAACTCATGCCCACGCCGGTGATGCCGGCGGTCTGTAGCGTCCTTGCGGCCATGGTTCAGGCTCCAGGGTTTGGCGGGAAGGCGGCGGCCCCTCGGCTCCCCGTCGGGAGGAACCGGACCGTTGGCCAAAAACGGCCCCCGCGGCCGCGCTCTGGCGGGCGCCGCACCGGGCCGGTCAGCGACGGGTTGACCGGGTCAAGTTAGGCCATTATGGGAAGGGGATCAACAAGGGATTGGCCGTTGCGGGGCCGGTGCGACCGCCCCGCGGGCGTCCCGTTCGTCGGCCGGCGCGAAGTCGACCACGCCGAGGGCGACGAGCCGCGGCAGGTGGCGCCGCACCCATGCGGTCCCGAGACCTTCGGCCAGGCGGGCCGGCGTGAGCGGGGCGCAGCGGGCGATCCGGCCGAGGTCGGCGGTCGTCAGGCCACAGGCGGCGTAGAAGCAGTGGCCCGCCACGTCCTCAAGCATGTCG
>JAGRNP010000091.1:0-14253 GCA_020440705.1 bacterium
GCGGCCGAACCCACCTTCGCCGCCGCGACAAGCCCCGCGACGGCACCCGATCCCACCCTCACCGGCCGCCTCCTGCTCCCGGCCGGCGCCGACGGCCGCGACCTCAGCGTCGTCGCCTCCGTCCGCGACGCCGACGGCACCCCCCGCGACATCTGGGCCCGCGTCACGCCCGACGGCCACTTCACCCGGCCCCTGCCCGGCGAACTCCGCGGGGTCCGCATCCTCGCCGGGATCGGCGTCGACCTGCTCGTCCTCGCCGGCCCCGACCTGCCCGCCGCCACCGCCACGGGCATCGACCTCGGGGCCCTCGACCTCACCGCGACCGTGGTCGCCCGCCGCATCGTGATGCCGCCCGGTCCCGCCGGCGTGCTCCGCGCCGCGCCCCACCTGGGCCCCATCCCCACCGACCCCCTCGGCGCCATGGTCTCCCTCGGCTCGGCCCAGTTCCGCGAGCTAGCCCCGGGCGCCGCGGTGGTCTGGCTCTTCCCGCCGGACGCCGCCGACATCCACATCCTGGTCGAGCACCCGGCCGACGCGCGGCGAGGCCGCGAGTGGCGGACGGGGCGGCAGGAGGTGTTCGGGCCCTACCCGCTGGAGGGGGTGCCGGGTGTGCTGGGTGGGGAGTAGGGGCGCCTGCCTGGGGGCTGATCAGCATCTCGGGTTTGCTGTATACGGTATACCAAACATATATATGATTGTAATTAAGCAAGTTAGATTTCGTCGGCGACGGCCCTTCTCAAAATAGAGACCCCAAGGTCCAATTCCCCCCGGGGGGAACTTGCGCCCCGACCCAGTCACGATTATAGTACGATCATGAACAATCCAAAACCGAACTACCCACCCCTCCGCTACCTCAGTCCCTGGCACCGGGTCTCGCGCCAGCTTGCCGACCACCTGCGCGCGCGCAGCGAGGCGGTGGGGGCGCCGCCCACCGAGAGCCACCTCGTGAGCTACCTCGGCAGCTACGCGCCGGTGACCATCGGGCGGCTGGTGGCGGTCTTCGGCCACAACAAGTCGACCCTCACCGGCATGCTCGACCGCCTCGAGCAGGCGGGACTCGCCGCCCGCACCCCGAACCCCGACGACCGGCGCTCCTTCCTCGTCGACCTGACCGACGCGGGCCGCGCCGTCGCCGCCCGCATCCGCGGCCAGCTCGAGGAGGTCGAGGCCGCCCTCGACACGGCCCTCGGGCCCGACGACCGCGCGGCCTTCGCCCGCATCATGGCGGCCATCGCCAGGGTGGCCGGGGCGCCCGCCGGCCCCACTGACGGAGTGGCGTCCGGCCCGTCCACCAGTCCGGCCACCGACCCGGCCGGCGCCCACGCCGACGCCGCGCCCGGCCCGACCACGACCACGAACTCGACCCCGCATCCGAACTCGACCACCACCGACCCGACCCCCGAAAGGGAATAGCCATGTCCATGCACATCGAGACCTTCGCCCGCACCCTGGGCATCCAGTTCTCCTACACGACCTACGTCTTCAACGCGAACCTCGCCGACGTGTCCGACGCCGACGCCTTCCGCGCGCCCGAGCCCGCCGGCAACTGCGCCAACTGGGTGGCCGGGCACATCGTGCAGGCGCGGGGGGCCACGGTGGCCATGCTCGGCCAGACCTGCCCCTTCGACCTGGACAAGTACGACCGCTACGTGCGCGGCTCCGAGCCCATGAGCGCCGAGAGCGAGGGGGCGGTGCCGCTGTCCGAGATGATGGCCGACTTCGGCGCCACCGTGCCGTTGCTGCGGGCCGGCCTCGACGAGCTCACGCCCGAACTGCTCGGCGCCCCGGCGCCCTACAGCCCGGGCAACGATCCGGACGAGACGGTGGGCTCGCTCCTCGCGGGGGTCGTCTTCCACGAGGCGTACCACACGGGCCAGCTCGGCGTGTTGCGGCGGGTGAACGGGAACGACGGGGCGCTGGCCTGATCGGTGCGGCCCGCCACGGTCGCGCGGTCCGGCGTTGTCGCCCGGCCCGCCTCGATCGCTTGGTCCGCCGCAATCGCCGGGCCCGGCGGCGTCGCCGGGCCCGCCACCGACGTCGCACCGCTCTACCTGTCGATCTATCCGAATCCGTTCAACTAGCGGCCCGGCCGCGGGCGGCGGTGCCATCCGGCGAAATTACGCCGCCGCTCCCTTCCCCCGGGGTTGGCCGGGGTCCATTCGCCGCTCATGGGGGGATCTCCCCACGAACCGGGGCCGTGAGCGGCCCGCCAGCGCCCCGATAGGACTTGAGATCTCAACACGTTACGAAACCGACCCCATCACCCGACAAATCCGCCCCAAAAACCCCCAATCCCACATTGACAACGCCTCCCCCGAAGACATCTTTCCCCGGAAACCGGGGGAGGATGACCCGTTTTGCGCCAGAACGTCCTTGCCAACATCCGCTTGTGGACCATATTGGTCGCGCTCGTAGTAGCAATCGTGATGTGGTTTGCGGTTTCGTTCGATTTTGGCGTGGGGGTTTTCCTCACCGCGCTCTGGGCGGTGGCCGGCTTCCGGGCCCTCGAGGGAATGCTGCGGGCGACCGTCGTGCCGCCAGGCACGCAACGCAACGAATTCGCCATCATCCTCTGGATTTTGGCCAAATTGGCTGTTTACGCCGTAGCGGTCTGGGTGTTATTTTCCCGTCCGCTCCCGCCGCTCAGCCACGCTGTCGGTTTCACGATCCTGATCGTGGTCCTGGTCGGCGTCGGGGCGCGGCATCGTGCGGAAGAGATCAGGCTTGCGACCCAGGGCCCCGTGGACCGCACCGGTCCCGCGGCAAGGCCCGACAGCGAAGGCGCCGAGTCGTAAAGAGACCTTGAAGCCGCCCGGCGGCATTCCGGACCGAGGGGACGATGCACAAGCTCAGCACGAAGAAGTTCGCGGTTCTGGCCCTCCTCCTCGGAGCGGTCATTTTTGCGTCCGGGGCCAGCCTGGCCCGCGATCACGGCGACGACACGGCCACGGGCGCGGTCCAGCACGACGACCCCCACGCCGCCGACGTCCAGGCCACCGACACCCACGCCACCGACGCCCAGACCGCGGACCACACATCCGGTCACGGCGAGCCCAACACCACCCACGACGAGCATGCCGCCGACCCGCACGCCACCGGCCACGGCGACGACATGCACGGCGCCGAGGGTCATGGCGAGGGCCACGGCGACGCCCACGGCGGCGGCCACAGCTCGATCCCGCACCTCTACAACCTGGTCAGCGGCTGGATCGCCCCCTTCGTGCCCGAAGCGGTCGCCCACAACCTCGAGGCCTTCATCGACCCCATCTACTCGCTGACGGTCGTGATCCTGCTCTCGCTGTTCTTCGTGGCGCTGGCCCGCCAGCTGAGCGCCCGCAAGCCGGGCCGCCGCCAGGCCGCGGCCGAGATCATCTTCGGCGGGCTGTACTCGCTCTTCCAGGCGATCATCGGGCCCACCGCCCGGCGCTACACGCCGTTCCTCGGCACCCTGTTCATCTTCATCCTGTGCAACAACCTGGCGGGCATCATCCCGCTGGGCCACGCGGCGACCTCGAGCTTCAACGCCACCACCTTCGCCCTCGGCGGCCTCACGTTCCTCTACGTGCAGGGCATCGCGCTGAAGGAGAACGGGCTGCTCGGCTACCTGCACCACATGGCGGGTTCGCCGAAGACGGGCATGGACTGGGGCTTCTCGCTGCTGCTCTTCCCGCTGCACCTGCTGGGCGAGCTCATCAAGCCCGTCAGCCTGGCGCTGCGTCTGTTCGGCAACATCTTCGGCGAGGACACGCTCGTCGCCACCATGGTCATCCTCGGCTACCTGCTGATGAAGGCGCTCCTGGGCTTCCTGCCGGAGACGGCCATGGGATTCATTCCCGGCCTGCCCCTGCAGCTGCCCTTCTACTTCCTGGGCCTGCTCTCGAGCACGATCCAGGCGCTGGTCTTCACGCTGCTGGCGACGGTCTACATTGCCCTGTGGCTGCCTCACGGCGACCACGGTCACGACGAGGCCCACGGGCATTAATCCCGGCACCCCTTCATCCTGAGGGGAGCCGGACAACCGCGGGTCCGCCCGCGAACTCGACAGTGCAACGCACGCACTAAAGGAGAAAGACAATGGACGGGAACATTCTGGGACTGGCTCTTCCTATCGGTCTGGGTATGGCTGCCATCGGCTCGGGTCTGGGTCTGGGCAAGGCTGTCGAGGGCGGCATGAACGCCATGGGTCGTCAGCCCGAGGCCATCGGTCAGATCCAGACGGCCATGATCATCGGTTGCGCCTTCATCGAGGCCCTGACGATCTACGCTCTGGTCGCCACCATCATGCTGATGGGCAACCTCGGTTAAGTCCGACTCGAACGGGGAAACCCGGCGTGCGTTGACTCGGATGATCCCGGGGGGCGGCCCAGCCGTCCTCCGGGGACCGACCCCGGCGCCAGGGGACCCGACCCCGAAAGGGAACGTTTCATGGAAATGGTGATGCCGAAACTCCCCCAGCTGCTGACCACGGCGCTCGGGTTCATCTTCTTCGTGCTGATCCTGGCGAAGTTCGCCTGGGGTCCGATCCTCAACGTGTTGGACGAGCGTCGCAACAAGGTCGAGGGCGATTACGCGGCGGCGGAGAAGAACCTGGCCGAGGCCGAGGCGCTGAAGGGCGAGTTCGAGAGCAAGCTGGCCGACATCAAGGCCATCGAGCGCGAGAAGGTCCAGGAGGCGGTGCGGCGCGGCGAGGAGCTGTCCGAGAGCATCGTGGGCAAGGCGCGCACGTCGGCCGACGAGATCCGGACCAAGGCCGAGCAGGACATCGAGATCGAGAGCCACAAGGCCCAGATCGAACTGCGCGACAGCGTGGTGTCCATGGCCATCGGCGCGGCCGAGAAGGTCATCGGCGAGAAGCTGAACGACGACCTGCACCGCAAGCTGATCCAGGAGTACATCGACAGTCTGGGCGGAGGCGGGTCCCATGCGTGATCGCAAGGTCGCGACCCGTTACGCCGAGGCGCTGCTGATCTCCGCCAAGCAGGCCGGCGTGCTGGCCGAGGTGGCCGAGTCGTACGCGGCGGTGCTGGAGGTCGTCCGGGGGAACCGTGACCTGGTCACGTTCATGGACAGCCCCCAGGTGCGCGTCGAGGAGAAGAAGGACCTGCTGAAGAAGGTCTTCGGCGGGAAGCTCGAGCCCGTGCTGCTCAACTTCTTCTTCCTGCTCATCGACCGCAACCGCATCGAGAACACCCGCGACATCGGCGAGGTCTTCGCCGAGCTCGTGGAAGAGGACATGGGCGTCGTCCGGGCGAAGGTCGTCACCGCGATCTCCCTGCCCGACGATCTGGCCGCCGCGCTCGAGCGCAAGCTCGCGGCGTTCACCGGCAAGCGCATCATCCTGGAGAAGAAGGTCGATCCCGCCGTCATCGGCGGCGTCTGCGTGACCATGGGGGACAAGATCCTCGACGGCACCGTGCGCACCAACCTCGACCTGCTCGGCAAGAAGCTGGGCGAGGCGCGCGTTCACTAGAATCTTCCCGGCCGGCGGCGCACGGCGGCGCGGGCCACGCAAGGGACTCAACGAGGAGTAAGGGCATTGAAACTCAAGCCTGAAGAGATCAGCTCCGTACTTTCCCAGGAGTTGAACAACTACGACCGCAACCTCGAGGTTGAGAGCGTCGGAACCATCCTTCAGGTGGGTGATGGTATCGCCCGCGTCCACGGCCTGCAGGACGTCATGGCCGGCGAGATGGTCAAATTCCCCGGGGACATCTTCGGCATGGTGCTGAACCTCGAGGAGGACTCCGTCGGTGTCGCCATCCTCGGCGCGGACACGAAGATCAAGGAGGGTGACCAGGTCACCCGCACCGGCACCATCGCCTCGGTGCCCGTCGGCGACGGCGTCATCGGCCGCGTGCTGAACGCCGTGGGCCAGCCGCTCGACGGCGAGGGCCCCGTGCCGAGCACCGAGACCCGCTCCATCGAGCTGAAGGCCCCCGGCGTCACCGAGCGCCAGCCCGTGGGCCAGCCCCTCATGACCGGCCTGAAGGCCGTCGACTCGATGATCCCCATCGGCCGCGGCCAGCGCGAGCTGATCATCGGCGACCGCGGTACGGGAAAGACCGCCATCGCCATCGACGCGATCATCAACCAGAAGGGCAAGGGCGTGCACTGCTTCTACGTGGCCGTCGGCCAGAAGCAGTCGACCGTCGCCGGCGTCGCCAAGAAGCTCAAGGAGCACGGCGCGATGGAGTACACCACCATCATCGCCGCCAACGCCTCCGACCCGGCCCCCATGCTCTTCCTGGCGCCCTACACCGGCACCACCATGGCCGAGCACCTCATGTGGCAGGGCAAGGACACCCTGGTCGTCTACGATGACCTCTCCAAGCAGGCCAACGCCTACCGCCAGATGTCGCTGCTGCTGCGCCGTCCGCCCGGACGCGAGGCCTTCCCCGGCGACGTCTTCTACCTGCACAGCCGGCTGCTCGAGCGCTCGGTGAAGCTGAGCGAGAAGAACGGCGGCGGCTCGCTGACGGCCCTGCCCATCATCGAGACCCAGGCCTCGGACGTGTCGGCCTACATCCCGACCAACGTCATCTCGATCACCGACGGCCAGATCTTCCTGGAGAACGACCTGTTCTACCAGGGCATCCGTCCGGCCATCAACGTGGGCATCTCGGTGTCCCGTGTGGGTGGCGCCGCCCAGACCAAGGCCATGAAGAAGGTCGCCGGCTCGCTGCGCCTCGACCTGGCCCAGTACCGCGAGCTGCAGGCCTTCGCCCAGTTCGGCTCCGACCTCGACAAGGCCACCCAGCGGCAGCTGACCCGCGGCGAGCGCATGGTCGAGATCCTCAAGCAGGACCAGTACGTGCCCATGCCCAACGAGAAGCAGGTCGCGATCATCTTCGCCGCCGGCAAGGGCTACCTGGACGACGTGCCGGTCGCGCAGGTGGCCGCCTGGGAGCACGACTTCCACGCGTTCATGGAGCAGAAGCACAGCGGCGTGCTGCACGCCATCGCCGACAGCGGCAAGCTCGAGGACCAGACCGTGTCCGACCTGACGGGCGCGATCGAGGAGTTCAAGCGGACCCGCGGCTAGTCCGCCGGTCGGTCCGGTAATATTACCAGGAGGTCACCCGTGGCGGGAGCCGGGGTCAAGATACTCAACAAGCGGATCCGCTCGGTCAAGAACACGCAGCAGATCACCAAGGCCATGAAGATGGTCGCGGCGGCCAAGCTGCAGCGTTCGCAGGGCAAGATGCTCGCCGCGCGCCCCTACTCGCAGAAGCTCACCGAGCTGATGACCGAGCTGGCGGGCAAGGCCGACATCGCCCATCCGCTCTTCGACGTGCGCCCGGTGCAGAACCGCCTGTACCTGGTCATCACGTCGGACAAGGGCCTGTGCGGTTCGTACAACATGAACGTGCTGAAGCTGGCGCAGAAGGCCGTCGACGCCTCGGTCGCCGAGGGCGTGGCCACGCAGGTCTACGCCATCGGCAAGAAGGCCCGCGACTTCTTCGGCAAGCGGGGCTACACCATGTTCGCCAGCCACGACGACTTCGGCGGCGAGGCGAACAGCGAGCGGGGCAACCGGGTCGGCAACGCCGCGGTGGGCGCCTTCCTCGACCGCACCGTCGACGAGGTGCGGGTCGTGTACGCGTCGTTCGTCAGCACCATGACCCAGTCCCCGGTCGACGTCGGGCTGCTGCCCATCGCGCCGGACGCCATGGCCGCCGAGGGCGACGCCGACGAGGCCGCCGAAGAGGGCAGCTCGAACCAGGACTACATCTGGGAGCCGAGCCAGGAAGAGATGTTCGCGACCCTGCTGCCCCTGTACCTGAAGAACCGGGTCTTCATGACCCTCAGCGAGGCGTTCACCAGCGAGCACGCGGCGCGCATGACGAGCATGAGCGCGGCCACGGAGAACGCCGGCGAGCTGATCGGGGCCCTGACGCTGCAGCGGAACCGCGAGCGCCAGGCCGCCATCACGGCCGAGCTGCTGGACATCGTGGGCGGCGCGAACGCCCTCTAGACGTCCGATCGAACTTTGATTTGAAGTGAGCGGGGCGAGCGCCCCCAACCCGACCGCGAAGGTCGCTCAGCAAGGAGAAAGAGTAATGGCCGAGAACTACGGCAAGGTCCAGCAGGTCATTGGCCCCACGGTGGACCTCGAGTTCGATTCGGATCACCTGCCGGAGATCCTGAACGCCATCCGCATCACCGACGCCGACAAGGGCATCGACCTGATCACCGAGGTCGCCCAGCACATCGGCAACAACGTGGTGCGCACGATCGCCATGGACTCCACCGACGGCCTCGTCCGCGGCATGAAGGGCCTCGACACCGGTGCCCCCATCAGCGTGCCCGTCGGCGAGCAGTGCCTCGGCCGCCTCTTCAACCTGCTGGGCAAGACCCTGGACGGCAAGGGCGACCTCGCCAACCCGAACCAGACCTCGCCGATCCACGCCTCCCCGCCGGACCTCACCGACCAGGGCGAGGCCAACGAGATCTTCGAGACCGGCATCAAGGTCGTCGACCTGCTCGCGCCCTACGCCAAGGGCGGCAAGATCGGGCTCTTCGGCGGCGCCGGCGTGGGCAAGACGGTCATCGTGATGGAGCTCATCCACGCCATCGCCACGCAGCACGGCGGCTACTCCGTGTTCTGCGGCGTGGGCGAGCGCACGCGCGAGGGCAACGACCTCTGGCTCGAGATGACCGAGTCGGGCGTCATCGAGAACACCGCCCTGGTCTTCGGGCAGATGAACGAGCCGCCGGGAGCCCGCCTCCGCGTCGCGCTCTCGGGCCTGACCATGGCCGAGTACTTCCGTGACGAGATGAACCAGGACGTGCTCCTCTTCGTCGACAACATCTTCCGCTTCACCCAGGCCGGCTCCGAGGTGTCCGCCCTGCTCGGCCGCATGCCGAGCGCCGTGGGCTACCAGCCGACCCTGGCCACGGAGATGGGCCAGCTGCAGGAGCGCATCACCTCGACCCGCAGCGGCTCGATCACCTCGGTGCAGGCCATCTACGTGCCCGCCGACGACCTCACCGACCCGGCGCCGGCGACCGCGTTCTCGCACCTCGACGCCACGACGGTGCTCTCGCGGCAGATCGCCGAGCTCGGCATCTACCCGGCCGTGGATCCCCTCGACTCCACCAGCCGGATCCTGACCCCGGGCATCCTCGGCGACGTGCACTACAACCTGGCCCGCCAGGTGCAGACGATCCTGCAGCGCTACAAGGACCTGCAGGACATCATCGCCATCCTCGGCATGGACGAGCTCTCCGACGAGGACAAGGTCATCGTGCAGCGCGCGCGGAAGATCCAGAAGTTCCTCTCGCAGCCGTTCTTCGTCGCCGAGACCTTCACCGGCATGCAGGGCCGCTACGTGAAGCTCGAGGACACGATCCGCTCGTTCCAGGGCCTGGTGGCCGGCGAGTACGACCACATCCCCGAGCAGGCGTTCTACATGTGCGGCGCCATCGAGGAAGTGCTCGAGAACTACGAGAAGATGCAGGCGGAAGGTTAGGTCATGGCCAAGAGCTTCAAGGTCGTCATCGTCACGCCGGACAAGACGGCGTACGAGGGTCAGGCGGTCGCCGCCACGATCCCCGGCCTCGCCGGCTACATCGGCGTGTGGGCCAACCACGCCCCGCTCGTCGGCGCCGTGGCGCCCGGCCTGGTCGAACTGAAGATCGACGAGGCGGGCAGCACGCGCTACTTCTCGGTGGGCACCGGCTTCGTCGAGATCAGCGACAACGTCGTCAATCTCATGACCGACACCTGCGAGAAGGGCGACGAGATCGACGTCCCGCGCGCCGAGGAGGCCCTCGACCGCGCCCGCAAGCGCCTGACCTCCATGGAGAAGGACCTCGACCGCGAACGCGCCCGCCTGGCCGTCTCGCGCGCGCAGGCCCGGATCTCGGCGAGCAGGCATACGCACTAGGCGGGTTTGGACCGCCCCGGATGGAATGGCCGCCGGCCGTCGCGAGACGGCCGGCGGTTTCTCTTTGGGGGTGGGTTGAGCGGCGGCGACTGCCGGACAGGAGGCGGGTCGGCACGTACCGACCGCTCAGGGCGGGGCGGATCGACCCGCCCGACCTTTCCCTCCCGGCCTTGACCTGCCGACACCGCAGGATAATCGGACCCCACACATCCGATTCCCCCCGGGGGGAACCCCGCGCAGCCCAACACGCGAAGCACCGGCCCGTTCTACCGCAGCCGAAAGTTGTAGGGCACCGCCACCCACGCCCGCACCGGAACCCCCCGCTGCCGGCCTGGCTCGAACGCGCACCGCCGCGCCGCGTCGAGCGCCGCCTTGTTCAGCAGCGGGTGCGCGCCGCTGACGATCGCGACTTCTTCCACGCGCCCCTCGGCGTTCACAAGCACCTTCACCACCACCGTTCCTTCGACCTGCGCCAGCCGCGCCACCTCCGGATAGTGGGGCTTCGGCTGGATCCGAAGCACGGGCCGCGCGCTGCTCGCCACGAAGCCCGTGTCGTCGGGCGCCACGGGAGCGAGGGGCGGGAGCGGATCGTCGATCAGCAGGAACTCCGGCGGGTCGACCGCGTCGGGGTCCTCGTCGTCGACGGCCACCACCTCCTTCGGCAGCACCGGCGGCGCGAGCACCTCGGGTTCGTCCGGGACCTCGAAGTCGTCGGGCACGTCGACCCACTCGAACCCGCTCGTGCGCAGGCGGTAGGGCGTGGGTTCGTAACGCGGCGAGAACCAGACGAGCAGCGCGCCGACGACCAGCGCCACGAGCGCCGACCAGCGCAATGTTCTCTCGTAGTTGGACTTGAAGGCGTCGTTGGCCGAGACGACGGCCCAGCCGGGACGGGTGTTGGTCATGTCATGCCCCTTCGGCGACGGGCGGACTTCGCCGGGGTGGGGCGCGTCGAGGACCGCGTGGTGGGGCGCATGAGGGATAGGGAACGGGGCGGGGGGGCGTCAAGGGCGCGCCCCGCACGCGACGCCGCGGGAACCCCGACCCGTCGTCGGCGGTATCTCCCGGACCGCCCGCGAACAGGGGCGCCCCACCGACGAAGGGGATCCACCGACATGATCCACACGATCTCATCCGCGTCCGGCCCCGCGCTCCGGCCCAGCCGGCGCGCGTTCGCGTTCCTGCTGACCGTCGCCCTCGTCGCGGCTCTCGTCGCCGCGGCACCCCGGGCCCGGGCCGACGTGGCCATCGAGGAACCCGACACCGGCAAAGACCTGCCGGGCCTGCTCCTGACCATGGCCAACCTCTCCTACGCCGGCCTGGCCGCCGGGCCCGCCGGCCGCGGTGAATTGGCGACCGTCACCGCGGTGCTGGGGCTCGGCCTCGGCGCCGGTTCGGTGGCCCTGGGCGCCACCGAGACGGTGGGTCTCGAAGGGCTGGTGATCGTGACGGGGGTGGCGTCGGCGGCCGTGGGGATCCTGGGTCTGGCTCGCCGGGACGGCCCCGCTCGGGCTGGCGAAGATCACGGTCTCTCGCGGGGGCCGACCGTCGTGCCGCTGGGCGGGTTCGATCGGGAGGGCCACTTCGTGCGGGGCCTGGCGGTGGCGGGGGCATTCTAGCGGCGGGCGCGATCCCTCCCCGGCGCCACGATTCCGGCCCGGGGGTGCCGGCCACGGACGGTGTTCCGCGACTTCGTGTTGCCTGGGCAACGCCGGCCGCGGAACACCCCATCAGTCTACCCTCTCGCGAACCGCAGGAACGCCTCCCGTTCCACCCACGCCAGGAACAACACCAGCGCCGTCACCGCGGCCACCATCGGGTCGTTCACCCCGGCCGTGCCCCCGA
Source organism: bacterium (assembly GCA_020440705.1). Lineage (NCBI taxonomy): Bacteria > bacterium. Next base: position 11,736 of record JAGRNP010000091.1, read on the forward strand.
TGAACCAGTGGAACGCCAGGATGTTCAGCACGATCGGCCCGAGCACCAGCAGCCCCAGGCGCCGCGTGCGCGGCCAGGCGATCAGCAGACCCCCGATCACCTCCCACACCTTGACGAAGGTCATGTAGCCGGTGGGCATCATGGCCGTCATGAAGTGGGCGATGGGCGTGCCCTCGGGCGGCGCCGGCGGCTCGGGCAGGGCGCCCGCGAGGAACGCGATGCCCAGGCCGGCGAAGACCAGGGCGAGCAGGCCGCCCGCGACGGCAGCCGCGATCCTGATTCCCTTCATGCTCACCACCCCTTCACGTAGGCGACGAGCTGCGTGAGCACCGTGCCCCAGCCGTGCTCGAACCCCATCTCCGCGTGCTGCTGTTTCGTGTCGGGGTTGGCGTGCTGGGCGATGGCCGTGTAGCGCGTGCCGCCATCGCCGTGCGGCTCGAGCAGGATCGTGGCCGTCATGAAGGCGACGTCCTTGGGGCGGTAGCCGGGGCCGAGGGCGTCGGTCCAGACGAGTTTGCGGTTCTCGATCACCTCGAGGAAGCAGCCGGCGTTGGCGGGCTGGGTCTCGCCCTCGGGCGACTGCATGGTGGTGGAGAAGACGCCGCCGGGGCGCAGGTCGATCTCGCAGGCGATGGTCTTCCAGGGGTCGGGCGTGAACCAGTTCACGATATGCTCGGGGCGGGTCCAGGCCTGCCAGACGAGCTCGGGACGGACGTCGACGACGCGCTCGAGCACGAGGTCGAGTTCCGGATCGATGACGGGGCGGGTGGTGCTCATGGGTCCTCCATGGTGGACAGGTAGTCGTCCAGTCGGTCGAGACGACGTTCCCAGGTGTGGCGCTGCTCCTCGAGCCAACGGGTGGTCTCCTGCAGGGCCTGCGGACGCAGTTGGACGATCCGGACGCGCCCGCGCTTGCGGGTCGTGACCAGGCCGGCCGACTCGAGCAGACGCAGGTGCTGCAGGAACGAGGGCAGCGCCAGGTCGAACGGCTCCGCCAGTTCGGACACCGTGGCCGGACGCTGACCCAGGCGCGCCAGCACCGCCCGACGGGTCGGGTGGGCGAGGGCCTGGAAGGTCCGGTCGAGGGTGTCGAGGGCGGCGTTCATGGCGGACAGCATACGCCCGAAAAATACTTAGGTCAATACCTAAGTATCAGGGTTGGGTCCAGGGGTTGTCGGCGTCGGCCAAGGCGAACCCCTCGTCCTTCCAGCCCTCGAGGCCGCCGATCATCTCCTTGACCGGTCGTCCCAGCCGCGCGAGCCTCACCGCGGCCTTGTTCGCGCCGTTGCAATGTGGGCCCGCGCAGTAGACGACGAAGAGCGTGTTGTCCGCCCACGCAGCCATGCGCTTGGCGTCGATCTCGGCATGCTTCAGGTGAAGGGCGCCCGGCACGTGGCCGGCCGCGAACAGGTCGGCGCTGCGCACGTCCAGGAGCACGAAGTCCCGGCGGTCGTTGCTCAGGGCGTGGTGCACGTCCCAGCAGTCGGTCTCGAAGGTGAGTCGGGCTTCGAAGTGGGCGAGAGCAACGGCGGCGTCAGCGGCGGGCACGGCCGCGACCAGGGACCGGATCTTCATGCGGGCCTCCAGGGTGGGGGTAGGCGATGACCATACGATCAACACGAGGCGCCCGGACGGCCACCCGGATCGCGACCCGGCCCTCCGGGGTGGGCGCGGCCGCGCCGTGCTGCTAGCATGGTCGAGAGAACGCGCGCGGCCCCGGCGCGCCGGCCCTATCGCCAGCGAGGTGCCCGATGAAGCCCAGCCGAGTCATCGCCGTCTTCCTGTTCCTGGCCTGCGTCGGCCCGGGTCGTCTCGAGCCCGGCCCGGCCGCTGCCGCTGCCGCCGAGAATGCGCCCACCATGCCTCCGTCGGTGACGCTGCCCCCGGAACTGGCCCGCGTCCTCACCGACTACGAGCAGGCCTGGGCGGCGAAGGACGAGCACGCCCTCGCGGCCCTCTTCACGCCGGACGGCTGGGTGCTCTCCAGCGGCCACCCGCCGGTGCACGGCCGCGCGGCCATCGTCGCACGCTACCGCGACAGCGGCGGGCCCCTCGCGCTGCGGGCCCTCGCGTACACCATCGACGGCGAGCTGGCCACGATCATCGGAGCCTACGCCGCCGCGCCGGACGACCCGGACGCCGGCAAGTTCACCCTCACCCTGCGCCGCGGCGACGACGCCCGCTGGCTCATCGTCTCGGACATGGACAACGGCAACCGCCGTCCGCCCACGCCGCCGTTCGACCCGTGCCGGCCCGAGGTGGTGTCATCGCGGGAGATCGATTTCCGGCCGGTGAACGAGGACATGGTGCGCTTCGAGTCCGCGGGCCAGCCCTGGCTCACCGATCTCGACGCGGTGGTGGCCTTCGTGCTGACGAAGCTGGTGCCCGGCGACTGCGCCGACACCTGCCTGCAGATCGAGAAGTCGCCGGGCGAGGGTTGCGAGTGGGCCGTGGTGACGCGGGTCAGGACGGGGTTCCTGGAGGACTCGATCCGCGGCGACTGGCTCGAGGTGCGCCT
>JAGRNP010000091.1:14353-16494 GCA_020440705.1 bacterium
GAGTGGGCCGTGGTGACGCGGGTCAGGACAGGGTTCCTGGAGGACTCGATCCGCGGCGACTGGCTCGAGGTGCGCCTTGTCCGCAGCGAGAACCGGGGCTGGCTGGTGCACGGCGCCCGCCTGGCCCAGCAGTGCTGGCGCGCCGAGGATCGTGACCTCTTCGTCGCCGACCCCTGCCCCTGAGTGGAGCGGCCCGCCGCCGGCCTGCCGTTATCCCGCCGTCCCGCCCTTCGGCGCGGTCGACCCCGACCCTGACGAGTCCGGTCCGGCGACCCCCGCCGCCTCGCCGTACTTCCGCAGCGTCTCTTCGAGCTTCGTGATCGCCTCGCTCTCCCGGTAGACGAACGTGAAGATGATCGTGCGCAGGTTCTCCGGGCGGCCCGCCACGCCCTGGGTGCCGTCGTCGAAGATGGCCGCGTAGATGAGGCCGCCCACCAGGTCGGTCTGCTGCTTGTAGTGCTCGAGCTCGTCGTAGGCGCGCGAGATGTCGAGCACGGTGGCGTAGTCCATGTGGTTGATGGCGCCGGTCGAGGTGGCCACCTGCCAGGCCGTGTCCGTCACCCAGGCCGGCCGGATGAAGCCGCGCGGAAAATCGGCCCCGGTGACCTTCTCGCCCGTCCCGAGCTTCCGCGAGATGATCTGGATGCGCTCCTTGTGGTAGGTGCGCGACTCGGTGAGCAGGGCGCGATCGGCCTCCAGCTCGGTCAGGATGTCGTGCAGCGCGCCCGCGGCCGTCTCCCGCGCCCTCACGTTCTCCCGCCACTCGTTGGCCGTCAGGGCCAGCACCACGCCGAACACCACGAAGACGGCCTCGAAGAAGGCCGAGCGCAGGGGGGCTGCAAGGGAACCGCTCATGATCACCATCCGGCTGGGGTCGATGGGGGGCGCCTTTTCATACTAGGGCACGGGGCGACGGCGGTCACGGGTCGGATTCCGGAAGCGCGGTTCCCAGGGCCGCGAGATGGGTCTCAAGTCGCGCCGTGGCAATCCGATGACTCTAATGAAATCCGCACCCGGAGACGGGTGCTCGCCCCGGCAAGTGACTACGGGAGTCGTATATGACCACATTGGCCAGATTCCGCCCGTTCCGCAGGAAGACGCCGGCCCCGGCGCCGGACGCCGTCCGGCCCGGTTCCATCGCGTCCGGCCCGGCCGCCGCGGCTCCGCGCCCCGAGCCGGCCGCGCCCCGCATTCCCGATTTCGAGCCGGAGCACCTGAAGAACGAGCTCCTGCGCGCCTCGGGCACCGAGCTGCACCACGTAGCCACCAGCGCGACGCAGTCCATCAACCGGCAGATGGAGGCGATCCGGCAGAGCATCGCCGACTTCCAGGAGATCACCGCGAACATCGACCAGGTCGATGCCCGGTCGACCGCCGTGCAGGAGGACATGGGCAGCGTCGTGACGGGGACCGAGCAGGTCTCGCGGCGCCTGGCCGAGGTGGGCGACAAGATGGGCGATTTGGAGAACCACTTCGCCTCCATCGACAACCTGCTGAACACCGTGAACGAGATCGCCGACCGCACGAACCTGCTGGCGGTGAACGCCGCCATCGAGGCCGCCACCGCCGGCGAGGCGGGGCGCGGTTTCGCCGTCGTGGCGAGCGAGGTCAAGAAGCTCTCCCATACGACGAAGGTCGCCAACGAACAGATCCAGGACACGCTCACGACCATCGGCGCGGCGATCCACGAGCTCTCCGCGCGCGTGCAGGACTCGCGCGATGTCATGGACGAGTCGCTCGCCACCGTGGGCCACGCCCGCACGAGCGTGGCCGAGATCCACGCCAACACCCGCGAGTTCCAGAACCGCATCCACGACTCGCTGAAGACCTTCAACGCCCTGGACGCGGCCTCCGCCGCCGTCGAGAACGAGATCGGCGAGTTCCACACCATCGGCGAGACGGTGGGTTTCCTCGTCGAGCTGATGCGCGTCAGCGGTCTGCTGAAGACGCCGCTCGACCCGCTGCAGCGGCTGTCCGAGGTGGTCGCGGCGAGCACCTTCAACCGGCCCGACCGCTTCAGCGACCGCCAGGAGGAATACGTCCTGCGGCCCGACGACATCCTCATCTCGGCCACCGACCCGAAGGGCCGCATCACGTTCGCGAACAACATCTTCTACCGCGTGGCGCAGTACGAGCAGGGC
>JAGRNP010000092.1 GCA_020440705.1 bacterium
TCGGGCTGCTCGGCGGCACGTCGCCGAAGAGCTCCCGGGCGCGGGCGGTCGCCTCGAGGTCCTGGCCGGCGAACACGGTCGCGACCCGGTCGGGCCGCACCACGCCGCCGATGGCCGCCTTGACGGCCGGACGGGCGCTGCCCGCGGCGCAGCCGCAGACGCTGTTGACCAGCACCAGCGCGGTGCCGTCCTTGGCGGCGAAGAACGCGTCGACCTCGGCGGGCGTGCGCAGTTCCTGCACGCCGGCGGTGGTCAGCTCGGCCCGCATGGGGGCCACCATCTCCTCGGGATAGGGCATGGTCGGTCTCTCCTGTGTCTATGCCGATGGCGGGCTCAGCCCACCTCGTCGTCGTTGCTGTCGACGGCACCGTCCGGTCCCGTCGCTTGATCGCCCTGGCTCGCGAGGATCGCCTCGAGGGCGCGCCAGGGCAGGGTGGCGCACTTGACGCGCGCCGGGAAATCCTTCACGCCGCCGAAGACGGCCAGCTTGCCGAGTCCGTCCGGATCGGGCGTCTTCTCGCCGCTGGTCAGCATGCCCAGGAACTCGTCGAGGATCGCCCGCACCTCTTCGGTGCGACGCCCCTTGAGGACCTCGGTGAGCATCGACGAGCTGGCGGTGAAGATGGCGCAGCCGCTGCCCTCGAAGCAGAGATCCTCGAGGGTGCCGTCGGCGGCCTTCTTCACGTAGAGCGTGAGCTTGTCGCCGCAGAGGGGGTTGTAGCCCTCGCGGTGCAGGCAGCCCTTCTCGTGATCGCAGTCGTGCATGGGCCGGTGGTTGCGCGGGTGCTGCCCGTGGTCCAGCACCAGTTCCTGGTAGAGATCCCTCAGGTCGCTCATACGCGGAAGAACTTTCGGATGCGCTGCAGGCTCGCGGCCAGGGCCTCGAGATCGGCAACGGTGTTGTACAGCCCCAGCGAGGCCCGGGTCGTGGCCGGGACCCCGAAGCGGTCCATGACCGGCTGGGCGCAGTGGTGTCCGGTGCGGACGGCGATGTTGTCGGCGTCGAGGAAGGTGCCCACGTCGTGGGGATGCACCCCGTCCAGGACGAAGCTGAAGACCGCCGCCTTCGCGGCCGCGGTGCCGATCAGGCGCAGACCCGCCACGCCGGCCAGGAGCTCGGTGCCCGCAGCCACCAATTCGTGCTCCCAGGCGGCGATCTCGGCCACGCCCAGGTCGGTCATGTAGTCGATCGCGGCGCCGAGGCCCACGGCCCCGGCGATGTGCGGAGTGCCGGCCTCGAAGCGCGCCGGCGGGTCGGCCCAGGTGCTGCCGGCCATGGTCACCGAGAGGATCATGTCCCCTCCGCCCTGCCAGGGCTCCATGCCGCGCCAGTGGGCACGCTTGCCGTACACGGCACCCACACCGGTCGGGCCGTACATCTTGTGGCCCGAGAAGACGTAGAAATCGCAGTCGAGAGCCTGCACGTCGACCGGCACGTGGGGCACGGCCTGGGCGCCGTCGACGATGACGGGCACGCCCCGCTCGTGGGCCAGGGCGATGATCCCGGCGAGCGGATTGACCGTGCCCAGGGCGTTGGAGACGTGGGTGATGGCCAGGACCTTCGTCCGGTCGGTCAGCAGCCCGGGCAGCCGGTCGAGGTCGAGCTCGCCGGTGTCGGTCAGGGGCACCCAGGTCAGGCGGGCGCCGCTGCGGGCGCACAGCATCTGCCAGGGCACGAGGTTCGAATGGTGCTCCATCTCGGTGACGAGGACCTCGTCGCCCTCGCGCAGGCGCGGCGCGACGAAGGAATGCGCCAGCAGGTTGAGGCCCTCGGTGGCGCCCCGCACGAAGACGATCTCGTCGTCGTGGGCCGCACCGAGGAAATCGCGCACCTTGCCGCGCGCCGCCTCGTACAGCTGGGTCGCCTCCTGACTGAGCCGGTACACGCCGCGGTGGATGTTGGCGTAGTGGCTCCGGTACACGTCGTCGACGGCGTCCAGCACCGGCCGGGCCTTCTGGGCGCTGGCGGCGCTGTCCAGGAAGACCAGGCCCGCATTCGCCTCGTCGGCCAGCAGGGGGAAGTCGGCGCGCACGGCGCCGGAGCGCAGGCGCTCGCGTCCCCGGACCCCGCCAATGCCGGAAACCGGCGCCATCAGCCCCGCCCCCCGAGCAGGCTCGTATCGACCGCGTGCAGGGAGCGCGTCACGATGGCCGCGAGCTCCTCGCGCAGGGCCGGCACGGGCACCGCGTCGATGACCTCGCTGGCGAAGGCCCACGCCAGCCAGGTGCGCGCCTCCTCGAGACTGAAGCCCCGGGCCTGCAGGTAGAAGAGCTCGTTCTCCTCGATCTGGCCGGTCGTCGAGCCGTGGCTGCACTTGACGTCGTCGGCGTAGATCTCCAGGCGCGGGATGCTGTTCATGACCGCGTCGTCCGAGAGCAGCAGGTTGCGGTTCGTCTGGTGGGCGTCGGTCTGCTGGCTGTCCCGGGCCACGAGGATCTGGCCGTCGAAGACGCCGCGCGACCGGCCGTCCAGGATGCCCTTGTACAGCTCCTCGGTGCGGCAGCCCGGCGCGGCGTGATGCACGCGCGTGCGCATGTCGAAGCGCTGGTCGTCGTCGCCCATGTAGAGGGCGTTCAGCACGCAGGCCGCCCCGCTGCCCGCGAGTTCCAGAGCCAGTTCGCGGCGCACGCGGGCGCCGCCGGTGGCGAACTCCCAGCTGCGGTACGCGCTGTCGGCGTCCTGCCGCACGTGGGTGGCCCCGGCGTGTTCGCCGGCCGCCTCGCCCACCACGAGCTTCACGTGGTCGACCCGCGCGCCGGCGCCGCAGACGATCTCGGTCAGGGGCTGTTCGGCGATGCCCGCGCGGCCCGGCGCGAAGCGTTCGACGAGGGTCACGACGGCCCGGTCGCCCACCCGCACGACGTTGCGCACGGGCACGACGCCCGCGCCGCTGTCCGGCCCATGGACGAAGACGAGTTCCACCGGACGGCCCACGGTCACGCCGGCGGGCACGTCGAGCAGCAGCCCGTCGCGCCAGAAGACGTCGTTCAGTGCCGCGAAGCCCGTGGTGTCGTCGCCCAGCACGGCACCCAGCGCGTCGGTCTCATCGACCGCGGCCAGGGACCGCAGCACGACGCCGTCGGGCAGGTCGCCGAGGCGGGACACGTCCGGCGCGAAGACACCGTCCACGAAGACCAGCAGATGGGACTCGGCCAGGGAGGGCAGCACCGCGGCCTGCAGCGAGGCCACCGCGCCGTGGCGGGGCAGGGCCTCGCCCCCCGCCAGGGCACCCGGATCGCCGTGCACCCAGTCCTCGCGACCACGCACGTCCAGGCCGTCGCGGACCAGGCGGTCCAGGGCGTCCTCGCGGCGGGCGGCGTAGCGGGTCCAGGCCGGCTCGGACTCCCGCGTGCGACGGAAGAGCTCGCGGTAGGTCATCGTCTTGTCGGCGGCGGCGGTCCTCACCGGGCCACCTCCCCGCCCGCGGCGGCCTCCTCGAGCCAGCCGTAGCCGTGCTTCTCGAGCTCCAGGGCCAATTCCTTGCCGCCCGACCGGACGATGCGGCCGCCGGCGAGCACGTGCACGAAGTCGGGCACGATGTAGTCGAGCAGGCGCTGGTAGTGGGTGATCATGAGCACCGAGCGCTCGGGGCCGCGCAGGGCGTTGACGCCCTCGGCCACGATGCGCAGGGCGTCGATGTCGAGCCCGGAGTCGGTCTCGTCCAGGATCGCCAGGCTCGGCTCGAGCATGGCCATCTGGAACATCTCGTTGCGTTTCTTCTCCCCGCCGGAGAAGCCGACGTTGAGCGAGCGGCCCATGAGGCCCGGGTCGAGCTGCAGGAGCTTCATCTTCTCCTGGGCGAGCTGGTTGAAGTCGAAAGCGTCGAGTTCCGACTCGCCGCGGTGCCGGCGCTGGGCGTTCAGGGCCGTGCGCAGGAACTTCTCGTTGCTGAAGCCCGGGATCTCCACCGGGTACTGGAAGGCGAGGAAGATGCCCTCGAGGGCGCGCTCGGTGGCGTCCAGCTCGAGCAGGTCGCGGCCATTGTAGGTGACCGAACCGCCGGTCACCGCGAAGGTCTCGTTGCCGGCGAGCACCTGGCTCAGCGTGCTCTTGCCCGAACCGTTGGGACCCATGATGGCGTGCACCTCGCCGGGCTTGATGGCGAGGTCGATGCCCTTGAGGATCGGCTTGTCCCCGATGTTGGCGGTCAGGTTCTCGATGCGCAGCATGGTCGGTCTTTCTCCTTGATTCCGGACGAATCGGTTCCGTTCGGCGGCCACGCCGCCCTATCCCACCGAGCCCTCGAGGCTCACGCTCAGGAGTTTCTGGGCCTCGACGGCGAACTCCAGCGGCAGCTCCTGGAACACCTCGCGGCAGAAGCCGCCGACGATGAGCGACACCGCGTCCTCGGTGTCGATGCCCCGCTGGTTGCAGTAGAAGATCTGGTCCTCGCCGATCTTGGTCGTCGTGGCCTCGTGCTCGACCCGCGCCGTGCTGTTGCGCGACTCGATGTAGGGCACGGTGTGGGCCCCGCAGCGGTCGCCCAGGAGCATCGAATCGCACTGGGTGAAGTTGCGGGCGCCGTGGGCGTTCTTGCCGATCTTCACCAGGCCGCGATAGGTCTGGTCGCCGCGGCCGGCGCTGATGCCCTTGCTGACGATGTTCGAGCGGGTGTTGCGGCCGAGGTGGATCATCTTGGTGCCCGTGTCGGCCTGCTGGTGCATGTTCGTCAGGGCCACCGAGTAGAACTCGCCGATGGAGTCGTCGCCCTTCAGCACGCAGCTCGGGTACTTCCAGGTGATCGCCGACCCGGTCTCGACCTGGGTCCACGAGATCTTCGAGCGGTCGCCGGCGCACAGGCCGCGCTTGGTGACGAAGTTGTAGATGCCGCCCTTGCCGTCCTTGTCGCCCGGATACCAGTTCTGCACCGTGGAGTACTTGATCTCGGCGTCGTCGTGGGTGTAGAGCTCGACCACGGCGGCGTGCAGCTGGTTCTCGTCGCGCTGGGGCGCGGTGCAGCCCTCGAGGTAGCTCACGTAAGCGCCCTCGTCGGCCACGATCAGGGTGCGCTCGAACTGGCCGGTGTTGGCCGCGTTGATGCGGAAGTAGGTGCTCAGCTCCAGCGGGCAGCGCAGGCCCTTGGGGATGTAGACGAACGAGCCGTCGGTGAACACGGCCGAGTTGAGGGCCGCGTAGTAGTTGTCCGTGTGCGGCACGACCTTGCCGAGGTACTTCCTCACGAGCTCGGGATGGCGCTCGACGGCCTCGCTGAAGGACATGAAGATCACGCCCACGGCTTCGAGCTTCTCCTGGTGGGTCGTCGCCACCGAGACCGAGTCGAAGACCGCGTCGACCGCCACGCCCTCGAGGCGCTTCTGCTCCAGCAGCGGGATGCCCAGCTTGTCGTAGGTGGCCAGGATCTCCGGGTCGACATCATCGAGCGACTTCTTCTCCGACTTCTTCTTCGGCGCCGAGTAGTAGCTGATGGCCTGCAGGTCCGGCTGCGGGAACTGCGGCTTCTGCCAGCGGGGCGGCGCCATGGTCTGGAAGTGGGCGAAGGCCTTCAGCCGGAATTCGAGCAGCCACGCGGGCTCGTTCTTCATGGCCGAGATGTAGCGGATGACGTCCTCGTTCAGGCCGGGCGGGACCGTGTCGGCCTCCACGTCGGTCACGAAGCCCCACTCGTATTCCTTGGCGGAGAGCTCCTCGAGCATCTTCTTCTCGTCGGGAGTCCCGGGATGCGTCTGCTCCGGGGACGGCGTCAGCGGCTGGGATTCCATGTCAGATCGCCACCTCGTCGTTGTGCAGATCGGCGTCGCCGGCGTCGACGTCGTCGTTGGCGCGCAGGGCCCGCAGCGCCGGCGTCGGCCGCAGGGGCGCCAGTTCGTGGATCACCGAGCCCGCCATGGCGCGCAGCGAGATGCCGCGCAGCGTCTTCAGCAGCTCCTGGTTGATCCAGCTCCAGTTGGGCTTCAGACCACAGGTCGACTCGATCTCGCAACCGCCGCCGTCGGTGCCCGAGCACTCGGTCAGGGCCATGGGGCCCTCGAGGGCTTCGAACATTTCGGCCAGGGAGATGTCCTCGGGCCGTCGCGCCAGGGCATAGCCGCCGGCGGCGCCCCTGGTCGAGTTCAGCAGGTCGGCCCCCGACAGGGTCTTGAGCAGTTTGCTGACCGTGGGCAGGGGCAGACCGGTCTCCGCCGCCAGGTCGCGGGCCGTCACCGGCTTCGCCGACTCCTGCCGCGCCAGGCTGGCCATCAGGCCGATGCCGTAATCCGTAAGTTTGCTGACTTTGAGCATTCTCGTAACCACATTCCGCAAGCGGGGTTACCGCGTTTTCCAGATCATATAGTACTCAATGGGTACTCTTTACGTGCTGAAAACTATACCGAAATGGTCCCAGACGCAAGGAACAGTTGCAGTTTTTTTTGATTATCGCGCGGAGAGGGAGCGGGGGCGCAGCCCGCCCGCGGATGCGGTTCGTGTCCGGGACGGGGAAAGCGGCCCGATCGCGGCACCGTTCGGGCTGTGGTCAGCGGCGATAGCGGTCGTTCAGCCCCGCCCCCTCCCTGATCAGGGGCAGGATCTTCGCGACGCGACGTCGGCGCGTTTCCTCGCGCTTGGCCTCCGCCACGTGCTCGGCGTACTCCCGGCGGCAACCCGCGGAAAGGGCCGCGAATGCCCCCGCCGCCGAGGGGTCCGCGGCCAGGGCCGCGGCCAGTTCGGCCGGAACGTCCACCGGCCGGCCCCGCTCGGGCCGGATCTCCCGGCCCCGGCGCTGGTTCTCCATCGCCTCGCGCACGTAGGCCCGCACTTTCGTCCGGGGAATCCGGTCGGCGGGGCCGAAGCGCCACTGGCGCTGGGCCCGGGTCTTGCCCTCCTGGGCGTTGACCAGCACCCCGTCCGGATCGTCGAGCAGGGCCCCCTGGAAGAACCACAGGCCCACGTAGCTCTTGAAGGCGCCGAGCCCCACCACGTTCCTGCCCGCGAGGCAGTAGACCGGAGAGCCCCACTTGATGGTCTCCTCCAGGCCTTCCCGACACAGCACCTCGCGCAGCGTCGTCAGGGACGCAGCCCACGCCGGGTGCGCCGCGATGTAGGCCTCGATGTCGCCTAGCTTGGCCATGGGAACTCCTCCGACTCGGGTCTTGCCGACAATTCCGGATTGACCTTATCCTAGTTTTGAACGGGGGCGCTGGCCAGAACGATTCTCGAGCCGGGAGGAACGGACTTGGAACGACGTGAATTTCTGCGGAACGCCGGGTTGGTCGCGACCTGGGCCGGAGTGGCGATCACCCTGGGCGGTTGCGGCGACGACGACGATCCCGCAGCGCCGGCCGGGACCGGAGACGTCAGCGGTGCGATCGGGACGAACCATGGGCACACGGTGACGATCACCGGGGCGCAACTCGACGCCGGCGCGGCCGTCACCCTGACGCTCACCACGGGCAACGGCCACACCCACACCGTGGCCCTCGATGCGGCCCAGGTGGGCGACGTCGCCGGCGGGACCACCGTCGCCACGGTGTCAGCCACCTCGGCGGGCCACACCCATACGGTGACCTTCAACTAGCCGCCGCCGCACCGCGCCTTGTCGGGCCCGTCCTCCCGCGAGGACGGGCCCGTCGCGTCACCGCAGCACCGCCCGGAATCCGTCGGCCTTGGTCGCCCGGAAGATCGTCGTGTGCTTCTCCTGCGGCCGCGGATCGTAGGTCCAGGCGAGGTCCGCCGGCGCCGCGGTGCGCAGGGCCGCCGCCAGTTCCTCCACCCAGGGCACGATGTCCGTCTCGTCGGCGCAGGTCAGGTAGAGGCGCTGGGGCCCGGTCCTGCGCTCCGCCAGCCGCACGGCCGCCCGCCGGGACAACTCGTGGTCGTTCCACCACAGGGCCGGGCTGATGGCGATCCAGCGGTCGAACAGGTCGGGCTGCAGGAAGAACGTCTCGACGATGAACAGGGCCGCCGCCGACTCGCCGATGATCGTGCGGTCGTCGGTGACCCGGTACCGCGCGGCGACGGCGGGCATGAGCTCCTCGGCGATGAAGGCGCGGAAGGCGGCCGAGCCCCCCACCACCGAGGCGATCCGGCGGTCGCTCTCGACGGTGGTCGGCCCGGTCAGGTCGCGGCGCCGCGCGGTGTTCTCGATGCCCACCAGGATGACCGGGGCGATCTCGCCGGCCGCCACGAGCTCGGCCAGGGTGTTGGCGATGTGCGGGAAGTCTTCCTGCACGCCGCCGTCCGGCATGTAGACCACCGGCAGGGCGGCCGTGCTGTCGGCAGCGGCCGGCGGCAGGAAGACGTTGATGACCCGCTCCTCGCCCAGGATCGCCGAAGCGATGGTGAAGGTGGTGTGCGGCGGCACCGGATCGGACGGGGCCGGCTGCCGGGAGCACCCGGCGCCCAGGAGCAGCATGGCGAGGGCGAGCAGGATCCGAACGGAGCGGCGCATGGGTTCCCTCCCGGCAACGGGTCCCGGCGGGACCCCGTGAAATCGAAACGGGGCCCGCTGCCGAAGACAGCGGGCCCCGTGGATCGCGACGTCGGCGAACCGCTACTTCACCAGCAGCGGCGCGATCACCACGCTGATGACCGACATCAGCTTGATCAGGATGTTCAGGCTGGGGCCCGCGGTGTCCTTGAACGGATCGCCCACGGTGTCGCCCACGACCGCGGCCTTGTGGGCCTCGGAGCCCTTGCCGCCGAAGTGGCCGCCCTCGATGTGCTTCTTGGCGTTGTCCCAGGCGCCGCCGGCGTTGGACTGGAACAGGGCCAGCAGCACGCCCGAGGCCGTCACGCCGGCGAGCAGGCCGCCGAGCATCTCCGTGCCGCCGAAGAAGCCGACCACGACCGGCGCCGCCACGGCGATCAGGCCGGGCACGATCATCTCGCGGATGGCCGCGGCGGTGGAGATGTCCACGCACTTGCGGAAGTCGGCGGTGGCGGTGCCCTCCATCAGGCCGGGGATCGTCTTGAACTGGCGCCGGACCTCCTCGATCATCGAGAAGGCGGCGCGGCCCACGGCGTCCATGGCGAAGCTGGAGAACAGGTAGGGCAGCATGGAGCCGAGCAGCAGGCCGACCAGCACCGTGGGCTCGAGCAGGTCGATGCTCTCGAGCTTCACGATGTGCTGGTAGGCGCTGAACATGGCCAGGGCCGTCAGCGCCGCCGAACCGATGGCGAAACCCTTGCCGATGGCGGCGGTGGTGTTGCCCACGGCGTCGAGCTTGTCGGTGCGGGCGCGGACCTCGGCGCCGAGGCCGGCCATCTCGGAGATGCCGCCGGCGTTGTCGGCGATGGGACCGTAGGCGTCGACGGCGAGCTGGATGCCCGTGGTCGAGAGCATGCCCAGCGCGGCGATGCCGATGCCGTACAGGCCGGCGTACTTGTAGGCGACCAGGATGACGACGCCCAGCACGATGATCGGCAGGGCGGTCGACTTCATGCCCAGGCCCAGGCCGGCGATGATGTTGGTGGCCGAACCGGTCTCGCTCTGCTTGGAGATGCCCTGGGCGGGCTTCTTGTCCTCGGCGGTGTAGTACTCGGTGATCACGCCGATGGCGATGCCGCCGGCCAGACCGACCACGGTGGCCAGGAAGACGCCCATGGCGCCCTGGGCCAGCATCATGTCGATCACGAACCACGACGCGACGACCATGATGGCGCCGGCGCCGAAGGTGCCGATGTTCAGGGCCGCCTGCGGGTTGCCGCCCTCCTTCACGCGCACGAAGAACGTGCCCACGATCGAGACGACGATGCCGACCGCGGCCAGCACCAGGGGCAGCATGATCGCGTTGAAGACCGGGATGCCGTTGGCCGCGGCGAAACCGACGCCGAGGATCATCGAGCCGACGATGGAGCCCACGTAGGACTCGAAGAGGTCGGCGCCCATGCCGGCCACGTCGCCCACGTTGTCGCCCACGTTGTCGGCGATGACGGCGGGGTTGCGCGGATCGTCCTCGGGGATGCCGGCCTCGACCTTGCCCACCAGGTCGGCGCCGACGTCGGCCGCCTTGGTGTAGATGCCGCCGCCCACGCGGGCGAACAGGGCGATCGAGCTGGCGCCCAGGGAGAAGCCCGAGATCACCTGCAGGAGGCGCTCGGTGTCCCAGTCGGCGAAGACCTGCGTGTAGATGATGTACAGGAGACTCAGGCCCAGCACGCCGAGACCGACGACGACCATGCCCATCACGGCGCCGCCCGAGAAGGCCACGGCCAGGGCCGTGTTCAGGCCCGTCCGGGCCGCCTGGGTGGTGCGCACGTTGGCCAGGGTGGCGATCTTCATGCCGAAGAAGCCGGCCAGGGCCGACGCGAAGGCGCCCAGCACGAAGCTGACGCCGATCACGGCGTGGCTGCTGGCCAGCTTGGCGTTCCCGAACGCGAGCAGCGCGGCCACGACGATCACGAAGATCGCCAGCACGCGGTACTCGCGGTTGAGGAAGGCCATGGCGCCCTCCTGGATGTGGCCGGCGATGGTCCGCATCTTCTCGTCACCGGCGTCCTGCGCCTTGACCCAGTTGGCCTTGAACAGGGCGAACACCAGCGCCAGAACTCCGGCGGCGGGAATGAGGTAGATCACGCTTTTCCTCCTGCAGGAAGATGAACGGGGTGGACGGTCGGGGCCTGATTCCGGCTTCTCAGTTGGACGCCGGGACCGGAAAAGAGCAGACGCCCACCGTGGGGCGTCTGCCCTGAAATCGGACGAATTCTAGCAGAGAGGGCGTGGCCGTGCAAGCCCGTTCCCGCGAAACTTCGCCCCGACAAACTACTTGCCCGCGATTTCAACGAGTTCGATGTCGAAGACGAGGTCGGCCGCGGGCGGAACCGTCGGCGGTGACCCCTCCCGGCCGTGGCCCATCACCGCCGGGATCACGAGCCGCGCCCGCGTGCCGGCGGCGAGCCCCGGGATGCCGGCGTCCCAGCCCGCGATGACCTGCCCGGCGCCCAGGGTGAAGCGGAACGGCGCGCCGCGATCGCGCGACGAGGCGAACTCGGCGCCCGCGGCGCCGTCCTGCCAGAGCCAACCCGTGTACTCGACGCTGACGTTGTCGCCCAGCTCCGCCACCGGTCCGTCGCCCGCTTCGGTCACCTGCACCTCGACCCGCGGCACGGCCAGCAGCTCGATGTCGAAGCAGAGGGTGGCGTCGGGCGGGATCAGGGGCGGATTGCCCACGGCGCCGAAGGCGAGCTCCGGCCCCACGAGGAGGGTGCGACGGCCGCCGGCGCGCATGCCCGGCAGGCCCTTCTCCCAGCCGGCGATCACGATGTTGCGCCCGAGCGGGAAGTCGATGGGTTCGCCCGCATCGACCGACGACTCGAAGCGCGCGCCGCGGGCGCCGTCGGCCCACAGGAAGCCGGTGTAGTGGACGACCACGTAGTCGTCCGGCCGCACCTCGGTGCCCGTGCCGACGATCGAGTCGGCGTAGCTCAGGCCGGGTTCGAGCTCGACCCACACGGGGCCCCGCTCGCCGCCGCAGCCGGCCAGGACCAGCAGGATGCCGACCGCGGCTGCGGCCGGCCTGGAGAGGTTCGTCATGGTCGATCCTTACGGACGGGGTGACCGGGGCGCCATGATCGCCTCCCGGTTGTTGCGCAGGTACTCCCAGACGAGGACCAGGAAGACCGACCCGCAGAAGGCCAGGAAGGTCAGGATGATCGCGGCCCGGGACTTGCGCGGCCGCACCGGCTTCTCGGTGACGTTGATCGTGCCGATGCGCTCGAGCGGCGAGATGAGCGAGACCTTGATGCGCTCGGTCTCCAGCTCGGAGGTGAGCACCTCGCGCTCGTGGGGCAGGTCGCGCTCGAGGGTGATGTTCAGGTCGCGGATCTTCTGGCCCACGTCGGCGCGCTGCTTGGCCAGGTCGATCTGGCGCACCAGGCGCAGGCGCCCGATCTCCAGCTCGTTCGACTTGACGCGCGACTCGAGGCTGTCGGCCCTGACCGCCTGGGACGCGATGAAGTTCTCCAGCCCGTTGACCGTCAGCAGCAGCTCGCCGACCCGCCCGGCCTGTTCGCGGGTGGCCGACTGCTTCAGCACCTCGACGAGCGGATCGCCGCCGGCCGGGGGTGTGCCGCCCGCGTTCTCCTGCTCGGTGCGCACGGCCACGGCCAGCATGGCTTCCGCGTCGGCCAGGCGCCGACCGGCCGTGACGACATGGTTGCGGGCCGTGGTCACGGCCTCGGTCATCCAGGCGATCTCCGCCTGGCGCCGCTGGATCTGCAGGTCGAGCTCCTGGTCGCGCAGGTCGATCATCGTCAGCTGCCGCTCGCTCTCGGCGATGTCCAGCTCCACGCGCTCGGCCTTGGCGCCGACCAGGTCGATGTCGTTGCGCAGCTTGCGGATCTGGGCCTCGCCGCGGCGCAGCGTCAGGTACAGCGAGCTGCCCATGCTGTCGGCCCGCGCCTGCCGGTTGAAGGCCTTGATCGACTCGTCGAGGGTGAGCGCCGCCAGGCCCGGATCGGTCGAGAGGTTGGTCAGGGTGATCACGTTGCCGCCGGCGACGAAATTCAGGCTCGGGATGTAGGTGGCGCGGATGACCGGCCGCCCCTTCGCCGCCTGGAACGGCGGCAGCTCCTTCAGGTCGCGCCAGTAGAGGAAGCCGTCGAACCAGGTGGTGATGTCCTGCAGGGCCCACTCGCGGTTGGGCAGGCCGTTCGGATTGTAGCTCACCACGCCCGGCCGCACCTGGGCCGTCGCCCGGTAGAGGGGCTTGACGACGATGCCGTAGCCGATCCCCGCCGCCAGGCCGAGGGCCGTCAGGATGAGGATGGTGAACCGTCCCCGGTACAGGATGTTCAGCAGCCCGGGGACGGTCAGCAGGGGTGTGTCGTTCTGCAAATGGTGCTCCTTCGGGTCAGCCCAGGATCGCGCCGAGCCTGCGGCCCGAACTCTCCAGGACCTGCGCGTGCAGCGAACCGCCGTGGGAATCCATGGTCACCACGGCCGGGAAACGCTCCACGCGGAATTCCCAGATCGCCTCCGGCGATCCGAACTCCTTCTCCATGTGCACGCCCTCGACGGCCACCACGCGCTCGGCCAGGACCTGGGCCGCGCCGCCGATGGCGTGCAGGTACACGCCGCCGACCTTCTGGCAGTACTCGAGGGTCTTGGGGCCCATGCCGCCCTTGCCGATGACGGCGCGGATGCCGTACTGCTCCATCAGCGGGCCCTGGTAGGGCTCCTCGCGGATGCTCGTGGTGGGGCCGGCCGCCTTGACGACGTACTTCCCGCCCTCCTTCACCACGACCGGACCGCAATGGTAGATGATGCTGTCCTTCAGGTCGACGGGCGGCTTGCCGCCGTCGTGCAGGTACTTGTGGACCGCGTCGCGGCCGGTGTAGACCAGGCCGGTGATCTCGACCATGTCCCCCACCTTCAGGGCGCGGATCTTCTCTTCGGTGAACGGCGCTTCCAGCAGCATGATCCGACCTCCCTAGTAGAGCCAGCGGGTGATCTTCCCGCCTTCGCTCAGTTGGAATCCCTGGCGCCGGAACGCCCAGCACATGTAGGCGACCGAGACGTAGAACGAGGCCGGCACCCGGTTGCGGTGGGTGATCTTGACCCCGATCACGGTGGTCTCGCCGCCGAAGCCCATGGGACCGATGCCGAGGCTGTTCGCCTCGGTCATGATCTGCTTCTCGAGCCTGGCGAGGGTCTTGTCCTCGTGGGTGTCGTCGAGCTTGCGGAAGAGGGTCTCCTTGGCCGCGATGTAGCCCGAGCCCCGGTCGCCGCCGACGCAGACGCCGAGGATGCCCGGTCCACAGCCCTTGCCCTGGGCCTGCACCACCGAGTCGAGCAGGCACTTGCGCACGCCCGCGAGATCGCGACCGGCGCCCAGGCGCGTGTCCGGCAGGCTGTACTGGGTGCTCACGTTCTCGCAGCCGCCGCCCTTGAGCATCATCTTCACCGTCAGGGCCTTGCCCTTCGCCGGATGGAAATGGAAGCTCGGGCTGCCCGGGCCGAGGTTGGTGCCCGAGTTGACGCCCGTGATGGAGTCGACCGAGTTCTGGCGCAGGTAGCCGAGCTTCGTGGCCTTCACGACGGCCTTCTCGTAGGCCTTGCGGAAGGTGATCTCGTCGCACCAGGCGGGCAGGTCGGCGTAGCAGATGATCGTGCCGGTGTCCTGGCAGAGGGGCTGCGATTTCTCGGCGGCCATGGCGATGTTGTCGTCGATGACCTTCAGGGCGTACTGGCCGGACGAGCCCTTCATCTCCTTGCGCAGGCCCTTGTGCAGGGCCTTGCGGACGTCCTCGGGCAGGTCGGTCGAGGTGCGGCGGATCAACTCCAGCAGGAGGTCCTGCAGGGTCTTGTTGTCCATGACGGCTCCTTCGGGAACTCCGGGCGGAACTCTTGACGATCTCACCAGTGAGGGGCTGAGCGCATCGTCCCAAAACCGCCTGCATAGTAGCCCCCGCCCCCGGGCCGGTCAACAGGCGTCCCCGGCCCCCGGCACGAAACGAGGGCCCCCGGTCGGGGGCCCTCGTCCGTCGTCGCGACGCGGTGGTCGGGTGCTACTCGTCGACCCCGCCGCCGCCGCCGGTGTTGATCGAACGGAAGACGATGATGGCGCCGTCGATGTCGCCCACGAAGCCCTTGGCCAGGGGATCGTCGATGAACGGGGTCACCAGCAGCGTCTCGCCCCAGGAGATGAGCACGCCGAGGCGATCGGTCTCCTGGTCGAGGCCCGAATCGGCGACGTAGTTCAGCTCGGTGACGAAGAGCTCGCGCAGGAGTTCGGCCTCGACGCCCCGCGGCCGCCGCTTGAGCAGGTCGTAGGCCTCCTCGAGCTCCCGGCCCGGCGTGAACACGTACGGATCGGGCTGGTACAGGCCCGCGATGACGTCGAGCAGCGCGCGCAGCTCGTCCGGACCGGGGTAGTTCTCGTCGTGGCCCCAGCCCTCGCCGCAATCGTCGTCGTGGCGACCGCCGCGGCCGTGGCCACCGCGGTCGTGGTCGTGCCCGCCGGCGACCCGGCCGCTGTGCTCGGCGATGACGGCCCGCCGGAAGACCTTCTGCCAGTAGCTGAGGGGGCGGGCCACGGAGATCAGCTCGCCCACGTCCAGGTCGGCGATGATGGCCTCGACGTCGGGCACGAAGCCGAAGTCGATCCCGTCCGCCGGGCCCTCGGCCGTGACGACCAGGGGCGTCGTGGCGGCGAAGTTGGCCCGCAGGTCCTCGTTGAAGCTGCCCGCGTGGGCCAGGGTGTCGACCTGCACGGTGTAGGCGCCGGCGGGACCGCTGAAGGTCCAGCGGCCGTCCGCGTCGGTGGTCACCGCGACGGTGGCGCCGGCGGCGTCGGTCACGTCGACGACCACCTGCGGGATGCCGTCCTCGAACTCGCCCTGCACGCCGTCGCGGTCGGCGTCGACGTACACGGTGCCCGTGATGTCGACGGCCTCGGCCGGCGGGGCGGCGAGGCTCAGGCCGGCGGCGACCCAGCCCAGCGACGCGCCGAGGGGATCGGTGGTGTCCAGGCTCACCAATTCGACCGTCACCGCGGTGTCGCCGGCCGGCACCGTCACCGGCAGCACGAGCGAGTCCCAGGCGAGGCCCGGTCCGTTGCCGAGGGCGTCGTCGAAGACCTGCTGGCCGGCGCTGGTGGTGACGAGGATGCGGTTGGGCCGGTCTTCGCCCACGCTGGCCACGAGCAGCAGCAGATCGGCCGTGCGCTCCGTGTCGGCCGCCTGCACCGGGAAGGTCTGGGGCACGGTGGCGTCGAGCGTCGGCGCGAAGCCGAAGAAGGCCATGTCCAGGCCGTCGACGAG